>CAYJLS010000150.1:0-7245 GCA_964371065.1 uncultured Anaerolineaceae bacterium
CCTGTGGATAACTTCCGCTTTTCTGTGGATAACTCTCTTGAAAAGCCTGTGGAAAACATGCTGTAGGGCGAGATATTATCTCGCCTTACTGTGCAAAACTCTGCAATTTCTGGGGATAACCCTGCTGGAACTGTGCATAAAACAGGTCCAAACCGGTGGAAAAACTGGGGAGAGATGCGCCCAAATCTGTGGATAACTTGTTCGTAGAAAGGTATAAGTTGTTGGCGCGGCGGGCGATCAGGCTGGACGTGCTAATGGACTTCGGCGAAATCTCGCTGTCGTTCAGGCTGAACTTGCGGGCGATCTCCACCCCAAACTGGTACTTGCTCATCGGTTGCGGCCCCACCGCGTGATACAGCCCGCGCAGTCCCTTCGCCAGCATCGCCAGCAGGGTCTGCGCCAGGTGCGAAACGTGCATCGGGCAAAAAATCACGTCCGTGTAGCCGCTCATGCTTTTGTTGTGCGTCAGATTGTTGAAGAAAAATTCGGCCAGCGAGCGCCGTCCGCCCAGCGACCAGCCATAAAAGTTGACGCGGGCAACGATGGCATCGGGATTGAGTTCCAGCACCGCCCATTCGGCATCCCGTTTGGTTTGGGAATAGACATTGACCGCGTGCGGCGCGTCCTCTTCGGTGTAGACGCCGGACTTGTCCCCGTCGAAGACCGCGTCGGTCGAAACCTGGACCAGGTGGATGCCGCGCGTTTTACAAGCCTTCGCCAACGCGGACGGCAGATCCGCATTCAGACGCCGCGCCAGCTCGGGGTTTTCCTCGCAGGCTTCCAGGTCCGCGAGCGCGGCGCAGTGGATCAGCCAGTCGGGGCGCGCCGCGTCGAGGACGGAGTCCACAGCCCCCTCGTCCAGCAAGTCCGCGTTCAACGTCCGAAACGGAGCGGACTTGAGTCGGCTTCGGTCCACGCCGATGACCTCGTGCGAGGTCATGGCTTCGAGGGCCAGGTTCAGGCCGAGCAGTCCGCTGGAGCCGGTGATGAGGAGTCTCATAAACTTGTCTCCGTGTCTACTTTTTCACTCTCCATCAATCCCCGCTTTCTCTCCCGCTTCATGGCTTTAATAGCCAATTCTCTTTTCATGGCCGTGAGGCGGTCGGGCTGTTCTTCAATGTAAACCAATTTCACCGGGCGCCGCGCGCGGGTGTATCTTGCGCCGTGCCCGGCGTTGTGTTGCTTTTCGCGGCGCGGCGGGTCGGTTGTCCAGCCGGTATAAAACGTCCCGTCCGCGCATTCGAGGATGTAACAGTAAAACGCCATGCAGGGGCTACTTTCCTTTGCGGTCGGGGTCGGCGAGGGAGCCGAACAGGGATTGGCGCAGGCGCGCCCCCAGCGATGAATTTGCGGCTCCCCGCTCATTGTTCATTTTATCGGTGATGCGGTACTTTTCCAGGTGGCGCTCCGCCAGCCAGTCGTAGGCCTTGTTCTGTGCGGCGCGGATTTTATTGTCCAATTCGCCGCGGTCCCCAGCCTGAATTTTGTCGCGCAACTCGCGCAGGGAGGCGAGGTACTCATCCAGCACGCGGACAAGGTTATCGCGGTTCGCCAGCGCCGAGGCGCGCAAGCCGTCCGCTTGGTCGCGGTCGAAGGCGGACGCGACCACTGTCCCGTAGGAACGAGCCGCCAGGTGGCTGGCGTCCTTCCAGCCGGGCTGGTCCGCAGTCACATCCACGAGGGACACGGCCAGCAATTTCGGGAGCAACATCACGGAGGCCAGGAAACCGTCCGCCTCCGCCGCGTCTGTGATGATGGGCGTCGCGCCCAACATGCGGACGAGATCCATGCCGAGTTGCACGGCGCTTTCCGGTACGCCGCGCGCGGGACACAGGAAGGCGGTCGCATCCTGGAAGAGGTCGGCGTGCGCGGCGTCCAACCCGCCGCCTGTTTCCATAAAATAGGCTGGGTTGATGGACGGGGACAGCCCGATGTAATACCGTCCGCGTGGCAGGGACTCCTGCGCCCAGGCTTCCACTTGTTGTTTGGCCGGGGACAGATCCAGCACCAGCGCGCCCTCTTTCAAATCTTCGCGAATATAAGTCAGCGTGTCGTGAACTTCATTCAGCGGCAGGGCCAGGATGACCGCGTCCGCCTGTTCGACCGAGGCGGGCAGGTTGAATTGCACCGCGTCCACTGCGCCGGCCTTCTGTGCGGCGCGCGCCGCGTCGGCATCCTTGTCGTGTCCCACGCGTTTGATCGTTTCCTTGTGCGCGGCCAGCGCCAGCCCGATGGAGCCGCCCATTTGTCCGAGACCGATAATGGTAAGTTGAACTGCCATGAATCACCTTCCAGGTTTGGATCACAAATGCGAATGAGCGGATTATACTTCCCTCATGGGAGATGCAAGTGGGGCAAACCGGGCAATCTCCGCTTTGCGTTCGATCACCGCCCCAGGAATCGTGAGAGCCAGGGACGCCGACCCTGGCTCTCTTTGAAAGGAGGAGAAGAGAAATCACCTTACGCTGTTATGTTATCACCCCCTCCTGGATTGTACTTGACGGCGAACCTACGCTTCCCCTACGATTGTGCGACAGTTTGCATAATTGTTGATTGTGGCGGTATATTTGACACGACAGGAGTAAACAATGGCGATGGATTCTCCCCTCTATTTCGGCTCTCTCAAAAACACGCCTCTCGGGGACCTGTGGGTGGCTGTCTCCGAAAATGGGCTGGCCGCCGTCGAATGGGACGAGGATAAGTCCGCCTTCGACGCGTACCTGACCAAACGGTTGAAGCGGCCCGCCCTCCCCGATTCCAAAAGGACCGCGCTCACGCTTCGCCAACTGGACGAATACCTGCGCGGCGCCCGAAATGCCTTTACCTTCCCGATAGATTGGGACCTGCTCCGCCCCTTCCAGCGCGAGGTCTTGCAAATCACCTTCGCCATTCCCTGCGGCGAGACGCGCACCTACAGCGACATCGCCCGCCAGATGGGCCGCCCGCGCGCGCCGCGCGCCGTCGGCCGCGCCGAGGCGACCAACCCCATGCCGCTGGTCGTTCCCTGCCACCGCGTCATCGGCGCGGACGGCAAACTCCACGGCTACGGCGGGGGCGAAGGCTTGAAAACGAAGGAATGGTTGTTGAAAATGGAGGGGGCTGTCATCGCATGAACCTGCGCGCCTCTCTTCGTTTCCTGCTCTACCAAACCGAAAAACTTTCGCAACGCGTTCGCTTTGCGTCCCTGCCCGCGCCCAAAGACGGCTGGCCGATCCTGCTCGGCATCTCCTTCCCGAAAAGCGGCACGCACCTACTCGACCAGATTTTGCTTGGCTTTGCAAAGATCGCGCCGTTCGCGAAACGCGTCCATTCGTTTTACGCCGAATACGAAGGCGAGAGCGGACGCAAACGCGCGCCCGAACAGGCTCTCGCCTGGCTGGATTCCCTCCGTCCGCTGGACGTGGCCTCGGCGCATCTTTTCGCCCGACCCGAGGCGGTCGCGCGCGTGGCTGGCCCGGCCTTCGTCCCATACTTTATCTTCCGCGACCCGCGCGACGTGGTCGTCTCGCACGTCTTTTACGTGACCGACATGGAAGCCCGCCACGTCCATCATGAGTATTATCAGGCGCTCCCTGATTTTAACGCGCGGCTCAAAGTTAGTATTTTAGGAAGACCCGATGCGAATATCGAATTTTCGAATATCGCCGACCGCTTCGCTCCCTATCTCGACTGGCTCGACCATCCCGAAGTGCTGACCATCCACTTCGAAGACCTGATCCACGCCCGCGCCGCGACCCTGACCCGCATCATGGAGCATCTCCTCGTCCGCGCGCCGCTCCCCGCGCCTCGCGAGAAAATTCTCGACGCGCTGGAATCGTCCATCAACCCCAGCCGTTCCCCCACCTTCCGTTCGGGGAAGACAGGCGAGTGGAAGAATCTTTTTACCGATGAACACAAAAAACTTTTCAAAGATGCCGCAGGGGATTTGTTGATAAGATTGGGATATGAAAAAGATAACGACTGGTGATCCGTCATTGCGAGGCGGTGTTCTTCCGCCGAAGCAATCCCCGATTCCACGAGAAAATTGCTTCGCACACCTGCCCTGGCGGGCGGTGCCAGGGAAGAACGCTCGCAATGACGAATGAGACTATGAACTGTTCCATAATCATCCGCGCCTATAACGAATCAGTCCACCTTCCTCGTCTGCTGGAAGGCATCACGCACCAGACCGTCAAAGATGTGGAAGTGATTCTCGTGGACTCGGGTTCCACCGATTCCACCGTCTCGATTGCCGAGTCGTTCGGGGCGAAGGTGGTAAAAATCCGTCCCGAAGAATTTACTTTCGGACGGTCGCTAAATCGCGGAGTTGCCGAAGCGACGCGTGAATTTGTCGTCATTGCCAGCGCGCACATCTACCCTGTTTATCCCGATTGGCTGGAGGCGCTCCTGCGTCCGTTCGAGGATGAGAGAGTCGCGCTCACTTATGGTAAGCAACGCGGACCAGATTTCGCGAAATTTTCCGAGCAACAAATATTTCACCAGTGGTATCCCGACCTCAGCCAGCCGCGCCAGCTGACCGCCTTTTGCAACAACGCCAACGCCGCGATTCGCAAATCGCTTTGGGAACAACATCCCTACGACGAATCGCTGACGGGCCTCGAAGATTTGGCGTGGGCGAAGTGGGCCAAAGACCAGGGACACGCCATCGCGTACGTGGCCGAGGCCGAGATCGTCCACGTCCACAACGAGACGCCGCGCGGCGTGTTCAATCGTTACCGCCGCGAGGCCATGGCCTTCAAGCAAATCCATCCCGAAGCGCATTTCAACTTGTACGATTTCGTCCGCCTGACGACCACCAACATCTTGAGCGACCTGTGGCACGCGGCGCGCGAGCGTGTGCTGGCGAAGAACCTCGCTTCGATCTTCTGGTTCCGCGCCATGCAATTCCACGGGACGCGCATGGGTTACCGCGAGTCGGGGCTGGTCACTCCGCAGTTGAGGGAGACGTTTTATTATGCGCGGGGAAGAAAGAAGAAAGATGGAAAGAAGAGGAATGTGGAGCCGATTCGGTATAATGAGTAAAAGACACAATCTATCGCCATCCTCCTCGTGCTACAATAAGCGCAGGTGAAACATGGAGAAAATTTCCAGACGAGCCATATCGGCGTTTGCCCGCCAGATCGCCAGACAGTTTAATCCACACAAGATTATTCTGTTCGGTTCGTATGCTTATGGCGTACCGACAGAAGATTCAGACGTGGACATTCTGGTCATCATGCCTTTCGAGGGACGCAATCCCCAAAAAGCGACCGAAATCTGGATGGCGACGAAACCCAAATTCCCCATTGACATTATGGTTCGCAAACCTGCGGAAATAAAGAAGCGCCTTCGAATGGGGGATTTTTTCCTGCGCGAGATCACGGAAAAAGGCAAGGTTCTTTATGAAGCCGCTGACGCGTGAGTGGGTGGAAAAAGCCGAAAAGGACTGGGATTCTTCGAAGCGTGAGATTCGCGCGCGAAAGAATCCCAACTACGATGCGGCCTGCTTTTTCGCCCAGCAATGTATCGAGAAATACATCAAGGCGCGGCTGGTGGAAGCCAACCTGTATTTCAAAAAGGTTCACGACCTGACTTATCTGCTTGGCCTGGTTGCGGCAGTGGAACCGCTTTGGATTTCTTACGAACAGGAATTTCGTTTGCTTTCGGATTACGCGGTTGAGTTTCGATATCCCGGCGCGGCCGCCGAACTTGAGGATGCAAAAGACGCGATGAAAGTTTGCAGGAGTTTTCGGAAAACAGCGCGCTTTGCCTTTGGTTTGGATGAAAAATAAAATGCGCTCAAGATCTCAATTCGCAGTTTGCATGAAAACCGAAGACCCCGATCTGCTTACGCCGCGCATGATCTATGAAATCCTGCCAGATGAAAGCGCGGCGAAATCCAAACTCGTCCGCGTGATTGATAACGAAGGCGAAGATTATCTGTATCCCGCCGACTTCTTCCTGTTCGTAGATTTTCCGTTGACAGTTCAACGCACACTCCGAAAAGTCTCCTCCCGATTGATGCCCACTCCTTCCATGCCGCGCGCATAGGTTATATGGCAAACTACAAACGAAAACGCCGTCATCCCTTGCGAGCCTGCCGATTGTGCAAATTCCACAAGTACATGGGAAATTCCGAGACAGCGAAGAAGCCGCGCTATCGGAAGATTCGAGAGCGGCAAAAGTAAGCGATATGATTATCGCAGGAGGTACGAGACATGGCTAAACCAAAAGTAAAAAACGAAGTAGTCGAACGCAACGTGCGTCTGACTGGCGAGATCATCAAATACATGTTGAACAATCCTAAAATGCTGGATGTTCTCCCTGAAAATTTCGAACTGGTACTCTTACCTGAAAACGACCCCGAGTTGCGTCAACTAAATCTGGATTTGCTCGACAAGTACGGAAGTCGGGGCAAGCCAATCGTCTTTGCGCGGATAAAAAGCAGCAGGATCACAGCCCGAACCAAGCCGAATATTTTCGTACCGATTGCTGCATAGCGGTTTGTATCCTAATTTCCTGGTAGCAAAACGTCCGCCCTCGCGAGCGGACGTTTTGATTTAACTTTGATTACTCACTGATCACTTCCCTGCTTTTCCTTCTCCCCAGCAACCTGCGGATTTTCGCGTGCCTCTCCCGCGTCAGCGGATAGAACCACGCCATTGCCACTGCACTGAATAACAGCACCGCGCCGAAGGGACCGATCAGCCATCGGATGGCCGTCAGTGCGGAGGCGGGTTGCATGAAGACGGTCGCGCCTTCGGGCGGGGTCTGGTAGCCGAACCAGCCGAGGGTTTGCAAACCGATGAAAATGGCGAAGGCGCCCGTCAGTTTGCGGATGAAGTTCTTGACGCCGTAATAAATCCCCTCGGCGCGGCGGCGGGTGCGGAGTTCGTCCCATTCGATCACGTCGGGGAAAAGCGAGTCGGGCAGGAGGTGGGCGGACGAAACGCTGATGCCCGCGAGAAAGCTCATGAACAGGACCAACTCCACTTGTCCGGGTTTGATCGAGAAAATCACCAGTTGCACGACCGCCCAGAAGATCATCCCAAACATATACGCCGACTGTTTGCTGAATCGATTCGAGACCCAGACCCAGAACGGCAGGACGGCCACAGCCGTGATGAGCAGGACCGCGAAGACCGCCGATTCAATCGGCAGGCTGACGCCAAAGACCGATGCCGTGGAGAGCAGGTTGCCCTGCGAAATCCAGTAGAGCAAATAGAACGGCAGGACGAGCGCCACGAGGTCGAACGTGATCCAGTT
>CAYJLS010000150.1:7345-9650 GCA_964371065.1 uncultured Anaerolineaceae bacterium
GCCTTGGCGATCTGGCTTCCAAAAGGCGGCGCGTACCAAAGCAAAAGGAAACTCAAACCAAACGGGATGGAGAAAAACAGCAGGAACGGACGCCGCCGTCCCCAGCGCGTGCGCACGCGGTCGCTCAACATGCCGACGATGGGGTCGTTGACCGCATCCCAGATGATGCCGACCAGCGCGGCCACCGAAGCCAGCCGCGGTTCCAACCCCACCACGTCCGTGAGAAAGATGGCGTAAAAGATCTGCCGCAGGGTTCCGTATCCCGCTGTCCCCCAATCCCCCGTGCCGTATGCCAGCTTCGTCCAGAATGATAGATATTTTTTCTTGAGTGGTACTTGCGCGGTGTCAGTCATCGATTCTCCTCGGGCTGTCATTTATCAAGTGTCAGGTGTGTTCACTGATTACTGAACACTGATCACTGATTACTGATTCTCGTCATCGAATCTAAAAGGTCTAACACCAGTTCCTTCAAATCCCCTCGATTTGGGAGCGTGCCAATTAATCCGTACATCGGCGCCATGCGACCGGGCAGACCGCCGCCTCCGCCTAATAATGCGGACGCTTTGCCCATCAGACGACTCATCCACGCTTCGGGCAGGATTCGGGTCAGGGCGTTCGCTGCGCGGACTATGAAGCGGGTCGCCGTTTTCTGGAGCGACGGCCTGCGGACGATGTCCGCGCAGGCGGCGAGGTCGCGCAAAAACTCCTCGGCCACTTCCGTGTGGACGAAGTTGACCGTCACATGCAAAGTGGCGGGGCGGTGCTGACGGTCGAGATGCCAGCCGCGCGTCGAGAGTTCGTCGGCGATCTCGTACACATCCATCGTATCGGACGCGATTGCGAAGACGCTCATCTCGGGGTTGGACAGCACCTTCAATCCAGGGATGGCTTTGATTCCATCTTGCAAATATTTGACGGTCTCCATCACTCGCTTGTTGATTTCGAGATAACCCTCCTCGCCGAGATAATTCAAAATTGCCCACGCCGCCGCGATCGGTCCCGCGGGACGCGTGCCTGCCATCGTGGGCGAGGGATAGATGCCGCCCGGCCAATCGGTGGAGACGAACATCTGATGGCGGCGCAGGCTCGAGGTCCGATAGAGAATGACCGACGCGCCTTTCGCGGCGTAGGCGTACTTGTGCAAGTCCGCGGAGATCGAAGTCACGCCAGGGACGGAGAGGTCGAAGTCGGGCACTTCGTAGCCGAGACGCTTGACGAACGGGAGCATGAAGCCGCCCACGCACGCGTCCGTGTGGAAGAGCAGGCCGTACTCTTCGGCCAGCGCCGCCATTTCGCGGATCGGGTCCACCACGCCGTGCGGGTACGAGGGCGCGGAGCCGATCAGGATGATCGTGTTCGGCGTGATGTTTGCGCGCATGGCCTTCACGTCCGCGCGGAAATCGGCGCGGACGGGCGTCTTGACGGCGCGCACATCGAAATATTCGGCGGCCTTCTCGAAGGCGGGATGCGCCGTGACAGGCATCAAAATTTCGGGTGAGGTGATTTCGGGACGGTTCGCCCGCGCCCAGTCCCGCGCCGTTTTGACCGCACACAGCAGGCTCTCGGTCCCGCCCGAGGTGACGTTGCCGGCCGTATCCGCGTCGCCGCCAAGCAGGTTGGCGGTCATCGCCACGATCTCAGTCTCGAATTTTCGCAGGCTGGGAAAAGCGGTTGGGTTCAGCCCGTTTTCGGAGAAGAACAGGTTCGACGCCTCTTTGAGCAGGTCGTCAATTTCATCGTTGATGTGATAGACCAGCCCGAAGACGCGGCCGCGCTGCCACTGCACATCATGGTCGCGTGCGGCGCGCATGGCCGAGAGAATCTCGTCCCTAGATTGTCCGTGTTTGGGAAATGGCAGAGTTGACACAGGCGTGCCCTCCTTTGGCTGGGTAAGTTTAGCACGTTTGTAGAACAAATTGCCAATTTGTTCTACAAATTCCAGATACAATATCCCCATGCCCTCTCTTGCGGACAAACTCAAAGCGCTCGGCGTGAAAGTAGGGACAGCGGATCTCACTCCGCCGAAGCCTGCCGCCACGATTCCGATCCATATCGTCGTCCCGGGCGAATTCCGCCAGACCGCACGCGGCGAGGCTTTCGTCTCCGAGCAGGCTTTCGGCGCGGACTATCGCCACGGCGCGCAATCCATCCAGTTGACGAGTCCGCTCGACGCGGTCGCGGCCTGGGCGCGCGATTCGCGCATCCGCGAACTCGGCATCGAACAATTCGCCTTCCTCGACACAGAGACATCTGGTCTCTCAGGCGGCACTGGCACCTACGCCTTCATGATCGGCGTGGGACGCTT
>CAYJLS010000151.1:0-9526 GCA_964371065.1 uncultured Anaerolineaceae bacterium
TTGCTAGGATTACGCTGGCATGGATTGTCCCCTGCGCGAAGCGCTTAGTTCAACTAAATAACTAAATTATTAACTTCCCTCACCAACTACAGCGCCACGTCATTGCGAGGAGGGCGTACTTCCCGACGAAGCAATCTCCTCATCGAACAGGGGATTGCTTCCCGAAGGTCGCAATGACGGAACTGCAGGAAATTATTTATTTACAGACCCTTGGGTTTCTTTTACTGATTCCTGTTGGGCGCGGGCATGGGATTGGTTGACGAGGTAGATGCCTGCCAGCGCAACCACGCCGCCCACGATTTGAATTGTCCCCGGCATTTCTCCCAAAAGCGGAATCGCCAAAATGGTGGTGACGATGGGCTGTCCGATCAGGCTGGGCGAGACGACCGAGGCGGGCAAATGTCCCAGCGCGTACGAGATGGACATGTAGCCGATGATTTGGGAAACGACTGCGGTGGCGAGGAAGACCAGCCACGAATTTGCCGGATAGCCCGTCAATTTAAATCCCATGATCAAAGTGATCGCCAAAAGCCCAAACGACGCGGACAGGCTGGCGAGCCACCAATAGCGGAATACATCCAGTTTGACGCGGCCGCGCTGGGTGGTGAGCATGTACGCGGCGTAGAAGACCGCCGCGCCGCAGGCCATCAGGTCTCCCGCGCCGAGCGAGGGGTGGAGCAGGAAGTCGCGGCCGACGATGAAGACCGCGCCCGTCAGCGCGAGTGCGAGACCCAGCCAAAAGTCCAGGCGCAGGCGTTCGCGGAAGAACAGCCAGGCCGCCAGCGCCACCCACAGCGGGGCGGTGTTGCCCAGCAGGGTCGCGTTCGAGGCGGTCGTATAAAGCACGGACGTATTCCACAGCGCGAAGTCGCCCGCCGCGAAGAGTCCGCCCAGGAGCGGGATGAGCAGGTGGGCGCGCGGGATGGAAGCCTGCGTGCGTTGAATGTGGATGAACAGTGGCGCGGTCAGCGTGGTGGCGATGGCGAGGCGGTAAAACCCCGTCACGGGACCGGGCGCATTGGCCCAGCGCACGAACATGGCGGTCATGCCCAGCGACAAAATCCCTGTGGCAAGGGCGAGGTAGGCGAAGATTCGGTTTTTGGGATTTTGGGGATTCATCGGCGGGATTGTATCCACAGGATTGTATCACGCCGAGAGACGACTGAAGAGCGCGGGCAATTCGTGGAGCGTTCGGGTCTCCGCGTCAGGCTTGACCTGTGAGCTGGTCGCCGTTTTCGAGACGCGGCGCGTGATCCAGACGGTGAAGAGGCCAAGTTCCTGCGCGCCGCGCACGTCGGCTTCGAGGCTGTCGCCGACCATGGCAATTTCCTGCGGCGGGATGTTCCAGTGCGCCAGCGCCAGTTCGAAGATGCGCGGGTGCGGTTTGCGGTAGGAACAGGCCGCCGAGGTCAGGATGAAATCGAAGAACGGTTCGATCTGGAAGCGTTCCACGAGTTGGAACACATCCTGGTTGTCGCCCGCGTTGGACACCAGCCCCAGCCGATAGCCGCCCGCTTCGAGCGTGCGCAGGGTGAGCAGGGTGTCCTCTTCCAAGATCCAGTTGGGTTGGGTGTGGGCGTAGAAGGCGTCCAGCGCGCGGCGGATGGATTTTTCGTCTGCATTGGAATAGCCTCTTTCCGCCAGCAGTTCGCGCAGGACGGCGAGGTAGGTCGTCTCGAACAGGTCTTCGTCGCGGCGCGCAAAATAGCGGTCCAGGTGGTAGCGGACGTTGCGAGGCAGTTTCGCGCGGTCGAGGTCAAATCCCTGACTGCAGAGCGATTCGGCCAGGGCGCGGTAGCCGCGTTCGAGGATGGGTTCCCAGGGGTCGCGCGAATACATCAAAGTCCCACCCAAATCGAAAAGCACGGCGCGGATCAATGCGGTCATTCCCTCTCATATACTTTGACTCTGGATTCTCGTAAAGGGCGACAAGAGTCACGGTTGTTTATTAAACCTCTTGCATAAGTATCATTTGGAAATTTTGGAGCGCCCACAGAGCTAATTCACCGGAGATAAACAGAGATGAACGTTTGTTTATCAACCCGAATCCCAGTTTATTCCCGTTCATCCCCGGTAAATTTGTACGCACGCCAAAGTGATGGGATGTTCGCCTGTTCGGGCGGCAGTTGAACTGCCGTCCCATCGGTTTGGCGCGCTAACGTAAATTTTGTGCTTTTGCAAGAGGTCTATTGGATGGGATCGGGCGCGAGGATGGTGGCGCCGCGTTCCAAATGTTCGTTGGCGGACAGCAAGGCCAGCGCGGTGATCAAGTATGCCGCCACGTAGAGTACCGCGGCGGATAGGTCCATGATCAGATAGGCCTGGTCGGAAACCCAGTTGTACCCACCCATCCAGAAAAAGACGCTGATGGCGTCTGCGGCCGTGAAGGCAATCAATCCCCACCAGGGACGCCCCAGGTACCCGCGCCCGAAGAGGAAGAAGAGCCACAGGGCCGCGCCGCCCTCGAACAGATCGAAGACCGGATAAATCACCGCCAGGTACAGCGCGAGCCAGGAGAATCCTCCTCCCAGTCCCGCGGCGAGCGCCCATTGGGTCAGGCCGAGCGCCAGCAACAAGCCCAGCGCGATCAAGGACAGGTATAACCTGGTTTTATGCCCCTGTTTGTAACGGTAAATCAGGCGGAACTGGTAGTAGAGCGACAGGCCGAAAATGGCGTAGCCTGCCAGCCAGCACACATCAATGAGCGTGAATTCGGGATAATCCACGTTCCAGTAAAAGTAATCATAGACAAAACCGAGCAGTTCGCCTGCCACCCAGGCCCACCATCCGAGCATGAAAGTGAACCAGACGCGGTAGGGCGGCTCGGACGGTTTGAAGTGGCGCGTCAGTTTTACACCCAGCAGGGCGGTGACCAATGCCGGCAGGAGGATGAGCGTATCCTGGACTTTATCGTTCCAATATTCGGAGATGGATCCGAGAGGTTCAAAATAATAGTACAGCGCAAAACCAACCAGCCAGGCCGCCGCGACGGCGGCCCAGGCCAGTACGCGGCGGGAATGGCGGCTTGCAAGGTTGGGATTGGGCGAAAGATTCATGGATGGATTCTCAATAGGAAAATGCGGCCGGGATCAGGCGATGGGCTTCCAGCGCGGCGCGTTGAGCCTGTTCCAGTTCTTCGAAAATTTCGGTCAGAATGCGCAGGGTCAACGATCCGCCAATCACAAAACCCATTTGTGTGCCCATCCCCATAAACAAGGCGCGATAGGCGTGCGCAGTGGCTTCCGTGCCTGCAAAGAAGTGTTGGTCTGCAACATTTGTGCCGCTCACGTTAATTTTCCACCGCCAGGGTTGGATCAGCATCTGGATTTCTTTGCTTGTCACTTCCAGAAATCTCCGGCCGGCGATGCTTTCGTATCGGTCCAAAACCCCGCCGGCCCAATGGATCGCGCTCCTGCGCAGGCTTAGGCATTGCCATGCGCTCGAAGATGGCGCGGCCGCGTACGTTGTTACCTGCCAGATTCCAACCATGCCGATCCCGGGCGGCAATGTGTTTTCAAACCCCTGTCCATTGAAGAACACAGATTCCTCGACAAGCAGGTTTCCCTTCTGCAGAATCGCAAACCCCTGGCCCGTTTTGGAAGTAACCTCAACCGCCCCGCTGAATTTTTCCCGTTCCCAGGACTTCAGCCGCTCCTGCCACGCTTCCTCGTCGCGAACCTCGAGTTGCTCCTGTTTCCGGGATTCCAGGATCAGCCAAATGGCGCGTCCCGCCCGGTCTGGAAGGCTTACCGAACAGACGGAGAACGGCGCGCCGCCCCACAGTGTGGAAAGTTCCGCCAGATTAAAAGGCCGGCTCTGGCCGTTCTCCAGTAAAAAGACACCCGCTTGAATCCCGTTGGCGTAAGACAGCACGATCTGGCGGGCCGCGCCTACCTTGACCTCAATCAGACCGGTGCCTTGATTTTCCCGCAGTTTGGCCTGCATGGAATTCAGGGCAACCAGCGACCCATGTAATTCAGTCTGACCGGTGAGGAAGAGGTGGTGTTCCATTGGGTGTGATTTTATCTCATTCGCTTGCGGCGTCTGTTTGCAGGATTGTAAGGTTACCCGCCTGCCGCGCCCGTTGTGTCGGGCCCCTTTGCGCGGCGATTGCGTGTGTACCAAAAGATCAAACCCGCGCCGATCAACAGGGCCGGCAGGATGACCAGCCCCGCCTCCGGGCCGAACGCGCCGCCGGTCCACATCTCTGGACCTTGAACCTGAATCCGTGTCAACGGATAAATGTCGAGGCCGCTGACCGGGAATCCGAACACTACGCCCTCGAAAAAATTCCAGCCGATATGCAGGCCGATGGATAGCCACAGTTGGCCGGTGCGGAGGTATCCATAGGCCAGGAACAGGCCCGCGAAGAAAATCCCCGCCGCGCTGACCCATGTCGCGTTGGGATTGCCGAAGTGCAACGCACCGAATGCCGCCGAGGAGAGAAGCACACCCCAGAACAGGTTGGTGCCGCTCGCGAGGGTTTGAAGATGGTAGCCGCGAGAGAGCAATTCCTCGTTCCAGCCCACAAGGATGAAAATTCCTAAAAAGCCGAATGTGCCACCCAGCACCTGATTGATCGGTTCCGCTTCCCAGGCAAAACCCTTGAAGGTCAGCCATCCGGCCGCGGACATGGCCGCAAAGACCAGCGCCATCATGATGAAGGTGATCCCGATTCCGGCCAGGAAATCCTTCCAGACCCGGCGATCCAGCCGCAGTCCCATGCTTGCGATGGATCGTCGGTCAAGGAAGAGGCGGGCCAGGAAAATGGAGGCGGTGAAAGCGATCAATTCCGCGATCTGCCCAAAGAAGAAAATGGCCGTCCCTTGGAGTGAAAGGAGCAGAGGCGCAAACGCGATGCTAATGACGATGGATAGCACGAGCATCATCAATATCTGGATCAGCAATCGCCACCCCGCGCGCAGGCGCGCTTCGTCTGGGGAGAGGAAAATGACCGCAAGGATCGAGCGTTTTTGGGGTTGAGGGCTGGCTTCGGTCAAGTTAGCCTCCGCTTTTCAAATAGATTCCGGTTGGGTCGAGTTCCTCCCGGAGAATTCGCAACTCGTTTTCAGTGACCGGCTCGGTCGTTTTTACCTGCGCGGCGACTTTCAAATCCCAGCCTGTGTTGGCTTTCGCCTCCTCCGCTGTTTTACCTGGGTGGAGAGCCGCCAGCATGAGTTCCCCGTTTTCATCCGGTTCCAGGATGCCGATGTCTGTCACCACGGCTTCCATGCCGCGGCCGCGCAATCCGATCTGCCGGCGCTCGCCGCCGCCGTCCAACGCGCCGACGGAGGTGCGAAAGTCACAGCGTTCGGGAAAGCGCCGCTTCTGGTGGGGTGTCATAATGTAACAACGGTTGGCCCAGGCCGCGATCTCCTGCGAGCCGCCCGAACCGGGCAGGCGCACCTTCGGTTTATCGTATTTGCCGATGACCGTGGCGTTGATATTGCCGAACTTGTCAATCTGCGCTCCGCCCATGAAACCCACGTCCACGTTGCCGCGCTGGAGGTAGTTGGCAAAAATGTCGTACATGCTCACCACCGAAAGCGATCCGCTCACCAGCGTTGGGTCGCCGATCGAAAGCGGCAGTCGCTCCGGCTCCGCGCCGATCACGCCCGCCTCGTAGATCATCACCAGGTTGGGAGCGTGCGTGCGCTTGGCAAGGTTGCAGGCCAGGTTGGGTTGGCCGACCCCCACAAAGACCACATCGCCGTCGCGGAGCAAACGCGCTGCGTTGACGATCATCAACTCGGCGGAAGAATATTCGAGTTCAGCCATGAAAGCCTCCTTGTTTGCAAATGCAGATTGAAATGTGACTACCTTGTCACGTCCCCATTCCTTGGCTTTGTATAGCGCCTTGTCCGCCTTGAGCAGGATTTCTTCCAGCGTGTCGCAGGTGGTATCGTCACACCCGGCAACCCCGCCGCTAACGGTGATGCCGAAGCGTTGCCCATCATTTTTAAACTGGATTTCCCGCACAGCGGCGGCGATCCGTTTTACGATTTGCAGGGCTTCCTCAATTCCGGCATTCGGCAGCGCCACAATGAACTCCTCCCCGCCGTAGCGCCCGAGGATGTCCATTTGACGGATCTGGGATTGCATGACCTGCACCGTTTGTTTTAGCGCCCGATCCCCAACGGCATGACCATACTGGTCATTGATATCTTTGAAATGATCCATGTCGAAGATCGCCACGGAGAAAGGGTGGTCGAGTCGTTTAGCCTCGGAAAACGATTGTTCAGCCAGCTCGAAAAAATGCCCGCGATTGTATGCCCCGGTCAGCGGGTCGTTGATGGCGAGCAGTTTGAGTTCCCGGGTGCGTTCCTCCACCTGCGCCTCGAGCGTTGCGGCGTGCTGTTCCAATTTGCGGCGGGATTCGTTGATCTCCGTTTTCATGCGGTTCAGCGCCTGCGCCAGCGCGCCCATTTCATCGTTGGTGGCAATGTCAATGGGTGTGTCCATCGAAACGTTCGGCAACAGTCTTACGTTTTCGGTCAACGCGGTGAGTGGAATGATAAACCGTTTCATGAGCCAGAGCGACATGGCCGCCGCCAGAACGATAGCCATGATGGACAGCAAGGTTAGGAAGGCGGCAATTTGAGCCGCGTATTGTTCCGCCTGCGTGAACGATCTTTCCGCGGCTTCCCGTTCGAGTTTTTCGAAAGCCTCCAGTGATTCGATCAACGCGGGTTGATAGTGATTGAGCAGGAAGTTCATTTGGCGGACGGTCTCTGTTCCAAAACCGCCTTCATCGTCCGAGGTGTCCAGCACGTGGCGGCTTTGCACATTGAACGCGACCAGGTACTGGCGAATTAATCCGACCGCGATGCTCTCATCCACGTCATTTGGATTGATGCTGTTAACAGCCTGCTGGAGCAGGTTCTCCAGCAGGGCAATCTGGTCGTTGATCGCCTGCCGTTCCGCCTGTCCACTTTCGGGGACGACAACATATCTTTGGATGGCGTTGGTCAGGAACAATGCTTCCGAGCGGATACGCGCGCTTAACAATGCCGCCTCCTCTCGCTGGCGCGCGTCCACGATCAGCATTTGGCGTGTATATCTGATTCCCGCGATGGAACCTGTGGAAACCAGCACGATGATCAGCGCCAGGCTGGAGTAGGTGATGATGATCTTGCGGGCGATATTTCCACTAAAAGGTTTCACGGATCCGTTGATTGCGCATCCAGTTCCTGTTGGTAGATCGGGGCAATCTCTTCCATGGCTTGTTGCGCCGTTTTTTCGCCGAGCAGAATGGACTGCAGGGCAAGCCCAAGTTGTTCGCCTACGGCATCTGAAACATCCACCGGCGGTTCATAGATTCCATAGGCGACCAGGCGGGAAATTACCGAACGCGGCTCATCTGTGGCGTAGATGGTGTTACTGCGCCGCAGGCTGGGGGCGAGTTGGTAACCGGGAATATCCTGCGCGATCTCTGTGCTGGTCAGGTAGCGGGCAAAGGCATGTGAGGCGGCGAGAACGTTCTTATCTTCCACCTGAACAACGCCAAACATCCCGAATCCGCCCGTTGTCACGAGTTGACCCGTCTCGCCGACGGGGTTCGGGAACACAACGAATGGGTTCCCTTCGCCTTGCAATTCGGTGATAAAGCTGGGCGTTTCCATGATCATTGCCAAATTCCCCGCTTTAAATTGTGTGCGCACATCCGTTTGCCCAACCGTGCCGAAATCGGGCGGGGTGACGTTCTCCACCAGGTGCAGGTCGGCTAGTTTTTGCAGGGCAGAGATTGCCTCGGGCTGGTGCAGGGTGAATGTGCGGGAGTCTGGAGTGCGGATTCGCCCGCCATCCATATAGAAGACGGGCAGATAAAGCTCCTGGCCGGGCGCGGACGAGGCGGAGAAGCCATAAACTTGCGTGCCGTCTTCGCGGGTAAAAGTGAGTTTATGGCTGGCTTCCACGAATTCCTGCCATGTCCATGGGTCTTCGAAAGTGGGCGGCGTGACGTTTCTTTCCTCGAATAAGACCGGGTTGCCAAACATCGCGACCGCTGTCACCCATTGAGGCCAGGCATATACTTCGCCGTTTACCGTGGCGAGTTGCAGGGCGTTATCGTAATAGTCCGCTTTATCTTCTTTCGTCATGAACGGTTCGACGTTCGAAATAATGCCGCGGCGGACCAGGTCTGGCAACATGCTGGGAGCGACAGAGAAAACGTTGATGTTCTCGCGCGCCTCCAACGCGGCCTCCAACTGTTGGGTGCCTTCGGGGGTATATGGAATGCCCACGATATTCACGGTGATATATGGGTATCGTTTTTGGAACGCCTCCACGATCAGCCTGGCTTTTTGGGAGGCGGCATCATCGCTTCCTTCCACGTAGCCGCGCCGGTAGTACATGATTTCCACCGGGACGGGGGCCTGTGGTCCGCAGGCGGACAGGAGCAGGGCGAGCATCAACAGAGGAATGAGCGGGATAAACAGGCGTTTGGGCTGCATGTCTGGCATCTCCTTATGGCGGATGTACAAGACTGACAAATTCAATGATGTGGCGGCTGACCTTTTCAGGCGCTTCCAGCGGGACGAGATGCCCCGCCGCCTCAATCGCTTCGATCCTGACCTTTGGGTTGGCGCGCCGGACCCGGGCCGCGGTCTTTGCCCAAAACGTGTCCGACTGCGCGCCGCGGACGATGAGCGTGGGGACTTTTAAACCCGGCAACGCGCGCCATAAATCCATGTCGTGCCAGATGCTGGCATAGTATACGCGCGATTCCCATTCCGGGCTATAGGCCAGTTGGTAGCCGCCGTTTTCTTTGGGGCGCATAATTCCTTCGATATACGCGCGCAACGCGTCGTCATCCATGTATTTGAAGGCGGGGGCCTTCCGGTATCTTTTGAACAAAAGGTCAAGGTCGTCAAATTCGCGCCGGCGATTCGTCGCAGACGTAATATGCGGGTGAAGGCGATGCGCGAATTTGAAGGTGAGCGCAATATTCCAGAGCGCGATGAAGGCGGGTGGGAGCAAAACAGGGTCAAGAAGAATGAGGCGTTGGAATCTTTGCGGTTGACGCAGCGCGGCTCTCAAAGCGACGGTCCCGCCCATCGAATGGCCGATGACGGTCGCCGGCGCGCGCGATTCGTTTTCATCCAAAAAGCGGAGCAGATCGTCGCTAAAGGGATTCCAATCGTGGATGTCTTCAGGCTGGCTGTTTTCCCACAAGGGGCGCTGGAGCATGGCCGTAACGTGGTTGCTCTTTGCGAGCCGCGTAAGTAATGGGCGATAACACGCGGGTGGATAACCATTGGCGTGTAAAAATAACAAGCCGGGACCGTTCCCGCCGAAATCCAGCGATCCACAGGATTGCTTCGCTGATGGAATATGTGATGGGGGCATCATGGTACCGACGCAGGTTGCCTAAGTAGCCGTGTAAAAATAACTTCCCGATTTTAAAGTTCGCGAGCAGTTGCACCCCTGGCACTGCCCGCCAGGGCAAGTGTGCGAGCCGTCAGCAGTCCAACTGCTGACGGAAACACGGAACTTATTTTTACACAAGTCCTAAGCTATCGCAACT
>CAYJLS010000152.1:0-3480 GCA_964371065.1 uncultured Anaerolineaceae bacterium
TTACTCGATTAGCCCTGTTTTATTCACCTATTTTTGGCGAAGGTATTGTACGTAGGACGATTTCAATCGTCGGACGACTAAAGTCGTCACTACGTAGATGATTTCAATCGTCAGACGACTAAAGTCGTCACTACGTAGATGATTTCAATCGTCAGACGACTAAAGTCGTCACTACGTAGGATGATTTCAACCGTCCCGATGTCCTTCGGGAGGACGGCGGGAATCTAAAAACCACGGTAACCACATGCAACGATTGAACCGCTCGCTGACCCGCTTCCTTTTTATCGCCCTCTTTTTGTGCGGACTGACCCTCGGCGCGAGCGGATTCCTGTCTCGACGCGTCTCGGCTCATTCCGACCTCGCGCCGGCTTCGGCGGTCCAGGCTTTTCTCTACCCTCCCTTCCCCGGCAGCGCCTCGCAAGAATCCATTTTCGATCACACCTCCCCCAACTACAGCGACACCGACAAACTCATCACCACCTTCAACGGCCACCTGGCGCGCAAGAACTGTCCCTCGCCGCCTCCGGCTGGCACGCCTCCCCCGCAGGATGGCGTGTGCGACTACGGCTACGGCCTGTACTGGAGTTACAGCCTCGGCGACTGGGTTTCCTACAACGGACACGACGGCCAGGATTATGGCATCAGTTACCGTCCGCTGTACGCCGCGGCGGACGCCAACCAGGTGGTCTACGCCGGTTGGTACGATCCGCAGAACCACAGATCCAATCTCGGCATCTACGTTAAACTGCGCCACCCCAACGGCTATGCCACTGCCTACGGACACATGAGCGCGGTGGCCGTGCAATCCTGCGCCGCGCCGGGCTGTGTCAATCTCGCACGCGGCGAAATCATTGGCTTCAGCGGCAACTCCGGCAACTCCACCGGGCCGCATCTGCACTTCCTGGTCAAGGATCCCTCCAACCGTTCGATTGACCCGTATGGCTGGAAAGGCCCCGGCGCAGACCCGCTCAGCTACGGACAGCCCGAGTCGCTCTGGGTGCAGAACCCGTCGCTGGTGTATTACGGGGCGCAGATCCTGCCCAGCGGCGCGCCGCTGGGCTATCCGCCCGCGGTCGCCACCGGCCTGCTGGTGGACGATGGCAGCGCGGGTTTTGCCGAATCCCCCGCGGGTTGCTGGAACATCGCTTTGGCGGGCTCGGCGCAGGGAGGCAGTCTTCGCTACGTACAGGCGCGCGCCGGCGCCTCCAACTGCTTCGCCGCGTGGGGTTTCCCCGCCGGTTCCAGCGCGGGGCTGTACTCGGTTTACGTGCGCATCCCGGCCATCCACGGCACCACCGAAGGCGCGCACTACAACATCACCCACGCGGGCAGGAGCGACTGGATCGTCCTCAACCAGCAGGTTTTCCCGAACGGTTTTTACGTGACCGACGGCTGGGTGTACATCGGCAAGTACGCTTTCAACGGGAACGGGAACGAATATGTCAGCCTGGGCAACCAGACGCAGGACCCCTCGGGCGTGGCGGCCAGCCTGGAGGTCGCGGCCGACGCGGTGCGCTTCGTCTACGTGACAGACGCGACGCTCACCCCGCCCCCGTCCCTCACGCCGACGAAGACCCCATCCCCCACCATCACGCGCACACCCACAGTGACGCGTACGCGGACCACGACTCCTTCCCCGACGATTACGCGCACGCCCACAGTAACGCGGACAGCCACCTCCTCGCGCACCCCCACCCTCACGCGGACTCCTTCCCCGACGCGCACACCCACCTCCACGCCTACGCCCTCGCGCACGCGCACGCCGACGCGCACGCCCACCAACACGTCCACGCCGCGTCCCACCGCCACATCCGAGTGGACGCTGGTCAGGGTTTACTTTGCAAACCAATATCGCTTCGACAACAACCTCCCGCCCATCGAGGTCTACGGTGTGCGCTGGGTGAAGACCTCGCCCTTCATGGGCGCAAATGTTTTGACTGAATTCTTCAAAGGTCCCGGCTACACCGAGTATTACACCTACGGCTGGCGCGCCATTACCAACGGCTTCACCGGTTTCAGCAAAGTGGAACTCATCGGCAGCACCGCGCACGTCTACCTGCTGGGCGCGTGCCTGCCCAACGGCAGGGACTTCACGATTGCCGACCAGATCATCCCCAGCCTCAAGCAATTCCCAATCGTTCAATCCGTGAAGATCTATGACCAGTTCGGGCAGACGAACAACCCGGACGGCGCGGGGGACTCCGAACCGGCCTGCCTGGACCCGGGGTTTGTCCCCTCGCCCACGGCTACCATCTCCCCCACGCCTTCGCGGACGCCAACCATTACGGCTACGCCTTCGCGAACGCGCACCCCGTCCCCGACGCGCACGCCCACGCGGACAGCCACCTCCACGCGCACTCCCACCCTCACGCGGACTCCTTCCCCGACGCGCACGCCCACGCGGACAGCCACCTCCACGCGCACTCCCACCCTCACGCGGACTCCTTCCCCGACGCGCACGCCCACAAACACGCCCACGCCGCGCCCCACCGCCACGTCCGAGTGGACGCTGGTCAGGGTTTACTTTGCAAACCAATATCGCTTCGACAACAACCTCCCGCCCATCGAGGTCTACGGTGTGCGCTGGGTGAAGACCTCGCCCTTCATGGGCGCAAATGTTTTGACTGAATTCTTCAAAGGTCCCGGCTACACCGAGTATTACACCTACGGCTGGCGCGCCATTACCAACGGCTTCACCGGTTTCAGCAAAGTGGAACTCATCGGCAGCACCGCGCACGTCTACCTGCTGGGCGCGTGCCTGCCCAACGGCAGGGACTTCACGATTGCCGACCAGATCATCCCCAGCCTCAAGCAATTCCCAATCGTTCAATCCGTGAAGATCTATGACCAGTTCGGGCAGACGGAAAACCCGAACGGCGCGGGGGATTCCGAACCGCTCTGCCTGGACCCGGAGTTTGTCCCCTCGCCCACGACCACCATCTCCCCCACGCCTTCGCGGACGCCAACCGTTACGGCGACGCCTTCGCGAACACGCACCCCGTCCCCGACGCGCACGCCCACGCGGACAGCCACCTCCTCGCGCACCCCCACCAACATCTCCACGCCGCGCCCCACCGCCACCCCGCAGTGGACGTTGGTCAAAGTCTATTTTGTCAACCAATACCGCTTCGACAATAATCTGCAACCCTTCGAGGTCAACGGTGTGCGCTGGGTGAAGACCTCGCCTTTCATGGGTGCGTCCGTGCTGACAGAATATTTCAAGGGACCCGGCTACACCGAGTATTACACCTACGGCTGGCGTTCCATCTACAACGGCTTCACCGGCTACAGCAAGGTGGAACTCATCGGCGACACGGCGCGCATCTACCTGACGGGCGCCTGTGCGCCTGACCGCACGGACTTTACGATTGCAAACCTGCTGATTCTCAATCTCAAGCAATTCCCCATCGTTCAGTTTGTGAAAATCTTCGACGAGAACGGCGCGACCGAATTCCCCGACGGCGCGGTGGATTCGATTCC
>CAYJLS010000152.1:3580-9477 GCA_964371065.1 uncultured Anaerolineaceae bacterium
CAAATCATACAAATACAAAAACACCGACGTGCCAGGCACATTGTATGCGCGTGACAAATCCCCGATGGAATCCAAATATCCCAGAATAAAATCTCGTTCGTTGAAATCACCGACTTCGTAGACGTGCGAGAACAGGAACCAGACGCGACCCTTGCCGCGCAACGCGTCCAGTTCGGCGCGATATAACTCGGGCTGGTCGTGATGGTCCGCGCCGAGGATAAAATCGGACATGGCGAATCCGTACTTCGGCGCGTAAAAGCGGACGGCGTGCTCGGCCCAGTAGTAAACGTAGACCAGGTCGCCGTCCTTGCGGAAGTCGCGCAGGGTTTCCATCGTCGGGCGGAGGTGTTCGCGCAGTTTCGGCGCGGCGAAGTTTTCCGCCGCGAGGCTGAGCGGACTGAAGAGCAGATAGCCCGCCAGCAACACGCGGACGGTCCACGCCAGCCAGCGGGGACGCGGGAAACGCGCGGCGATGGCCTCCACCCCGTCCGCGAGGAGGAGAGTCAAGGCCGGGGCGAGGAAAAGGATCATTCGCCCGGCAAACGGATAGAGGGTCAGGAAAGATGCGAGCAGGGTGAGGAAAAAGATCAGGAGCAGGAAAAGCCCAAAGCGCGGGAGTCGGCGCGTGAGTCCGACCAGTCCAATCAAAAATAAAAATGCGGTGACGAGATAGGGCATCCGCAGGCCGAGCAGGTCGAAGAAGGGGACGTTGAGAGAGAGACCGAGCCAACGCCACGCGGAAAGATCATGGGGCAGGAAGCCTTCGCTCCAGAAATCGAGGAAGAATTGATGCGAGGCGAGCGGACGCAGGTTGACGAAATACAGCGCGCCGAGGCTGAGACTCCACGCCGCGGCGACGAGCAGCAATGTGACAATTTTGCGCGCGTCTTTTGCGCGGACGGCGGGGAGGAAAAGGGCGAGGCCGAGTCCGCCCAACACGAACAGCGCGGGATGCGAGAACCAGATGGCAAGCGCGCCTGCGAAGACAAGGGGCGCGGTATTTCGCAGCCATGTTTTAATGCGAATGCCGCGAATGTACGAATACCCTACGGGTACGATGTGACGCGAATTTTTTCCTGATCCATTCGCGGAATTCGCGAATTCGCGAAATTCGCGTTGAGAATACAGAGCGAGCCAATCGTTGTCTTGCGCGTATTTCAGGCACAGCAGACAGAGGCCGAGCGCGATGGCAACGTCGGAGGAATATTGTTTGACTTCGGACGTGTAGTAAATGAGCGCGGGCGAGAAGGCAAAAAGCGCCAGGGCGAGGCTGCCCGCGAACGCGCCGGCAACTTTGCGCGTGAGGGCGAACATCAGCGCGAGGGAAAGGATGCCCGCCAGGAACGGGAGCAATCTCAGCGCATATTCCGAATCGCCGAGCGTCAGCGTGACTGTTTTTTGCAGAAGCAGGAATCCGACGGGCGCGCCCTGGTTGTTATCGAGCGGTTGGAAGAGTCCCGCGAAGGAACGGTTGACGATGTTGTTCGCCAGCATGGCCTCGTCCAACCAGAGCGAGCGGTTGACGAGATATTGCCGCAGGCGCAGGACGAAGCCCGCGAGCAGGAGGGTGAGGCCGATCCAATCACGCGGGGTAATGCGACGGATGAATTGCATAAACGTTTCTCTGAAAAATTCAGGGAGCGTATCTTAGTATCTGTGTAAGAATAACTTCCCATTTTCAAAGTTCGCGAGCAGTTGCACTGCGAGCCAGTCAGCAGTCCAACTGCTGACGAAACACGGAACTTATTTTTACACAAGTTCTTAACGCGAATACCGCGAATAGGCGAATAACGCGAATTTTTTAAACCGCATTCGCGCCATTCGAAAATTCGCGGCATTCGCGTTAAAAAAGTCAGCGCGATATTTTCAGCGCGGCTTTCAAACCAACCAGCGCCTCGATGGGCGTGGGGTCAACGCCGTAGGCGATGGCGAGATAGTAGGCCATGTAATCGCCGAACAGGATCAGCGTCCAGATGTGCGCGAGCGGATGGTCGCCGCGCGCATCGAGGAAATCCGTATTCGGCCCTTCGAGCATGAAGGCCTGCTTGGTCAGGTCGAGGCGCAGGCGGTGGCGCACATGGTCGGACGGGGCGCGCAGGAACAGGTTCATGGTGTGCGGCTGGAGGACTTCCGCAGGATGAAGCGTCCCCGCCAACGTGTTGTGGTCCGCTTCAGGGATGAACTCAAAATTGGCGGCGGACTTGGCAATTTCGTTGATCTGCGTCTTGAAGCGCCGCGCCGCAGGCGCCAGCAATCCCGCGCCGAAGACCGTCACCCAGCGTCCCATTAACTGGCCCGCGTAACGCTTGGCCGGGTTGCGGGAGATTTCCACCTCCGGGCGCAGACTTGTCTGCATTCCCTTCATCGCCGCCACCGCGCCCGCCACCTCGTCCGCCTGGTCGGGGATGAGTCCGAGTTTGACGAACAGCGCCAGCAGAATTCCAAACGAAAAGCCCACGGCCGCGCGCGGCTGGCCGGTGTGGTCGAACGTGACTACGGGGGCTTTGGCCTGTTTCGCGCGCGCAGCCAATTCCCCGCCCGTGCAGATCGCGATCACGCGGCAACCCGTTTTTCTCGCGGCCTCGAACGCGTCGAGCGTCTCCTCGGTATTGCCCGAATGCGAGGAGCAGACCACCAGCGTCCCTTCTCCGCGCGCGAAGGCGGGCAAGCCATAATCGCGGTGGACGATGACCGGCACGGGACACATGTCGGCCACGTACGCGGCCAGCAAGTCCGCGCCGATGGCCGAGCCGCCCATGCCCGCGATAATCACCTGCTTGAGTGAGACTTCCGAAGTCATCGAGACTTCGGAAGTCTTGCTCATCTGGTACGCGCGCGCCAACTGATCGGGCAGGCCGTCAATCTCGGCCAGCATGTTCTCCCGGTCCAGCCGGCGCATCAAATCCAGGTCATCGAGATTCATACCCGCCTAGCCTTCCGCGACTTCTTCCTCGTCTTCTTCGGTGGTTGCGAACAAGTCCAATCCGAGATACAAGCCCTGGGCGAGTCCGTGCGTCACCAGCCAATAGAACGCGCCGAGCCCGAGCGGGTAGACAAAATTGGCGACGAACATCAACTTGCCCATCAGGTCCGCAGGCAACTGAAATCCGCCGCTCGCCATCGTCTGCGTGATGTCGCTAATCCAACTCAACAGGTAAATCGCGGCGATCACCCAGCCGGTTACCTTCAACCACAACGCGATCTGCAACAGCCCATTCTCATTGTGGAAGGTCAACGATTCATTTTCATTGCGAGCCATATTTCTCCTTTTCAAAAAGCCAGCACGGATTGGATTTTTTCGGCAATGTCCGCCGCTTGCGGCACCACCGCGTTCATCAGGGCCATATTATAAGGCATCCGCGCGTCCGGGACAGCCAATCTTGCCCGTTTTTTTGACGGATTCGAGCATGCGGGATTTGTCCCACGGGAGGATGGTTCGCAGGTCGAGGACTTCAACGCGCCCCGCGGACGTTTGGGCGGCCTCAGCGACCCGAGCCGTCATTGCCCCCCAACGACTACCGTCAGTGCGTCGCTTTGCGCGAGGCCTCGTCAAAACGTAAAACAAAATCGTCGCCGGGATAGGGTCGCCGCGCGACGCGGCGCGGAGCAGGCACGGCCCCCTCCACCCCAAGCGGACATCCGTTCCCGCCCGTGAGTCCGCGACAGAGTCTGTTTACCCAAATCCCCGTGTGTGTCCCCACGATTTCAAACAAAAAGGCGGCTGTTATGCCGCCAGTTTTATTCTGTTCTTTCAATTACTTCATCCAGTGACACATTCAATACCTTCGCAATCGCGGACAGGATTTCCGTTGTCCCTTTCCGCTTGCCCGTTTCGATTTGCGAAAGATAAGGCTTGCTGATTCCCACAGTATCAGCCAGTTGCTGTTGGGTTAGTCCGCGATACTCGCGCCAGACTTTGATGGGGTTTTCACCGTCAAGGATGGCGTAGACTACTTCGCCAGGAATTAATTCATCTTCGCCGCGTTCCAGCGCGGCTTTCGCGGCGTCGTAGTCGCGAATATCTTCCAACTCCTCAGCCTGCTCAAGCAACGCGAGATATTCCTCATAGGGAAGGACAGCCCATTCGGGCTTGCCATCGCGCTCAATTAATTGAATACTTTCTTTCATCGGTACACCTCTCCGCGTGGAGCAACTCTCAAAACCAATATTACCAATTGATCGTTTTGTATTTCGTAGATCACTCGCCAGTCGCCAACTCTCAGCCGATAGGCATCCCTGCCTTGCAGTTTCTTCGCGTTAGGATGTTCGGCGTATGGATTGGTCGCAATTGCTTCAAGTTTCTCGTGAATCGTCTTCGCCACATTGCGTGGAAGTTTGTTCAGAGACTTTGCAGCTTCTTTCTTGAAGACGATTTTGTACACGGGAGCATATTAGCACAATGCTAACATTTTTTCAAGGGGTTGTTAGCAGATTTCCCACCCCGTTGACCCAAATCCCCGCGCCATTGACCATCCTCCCTCCCGCGTGGACTCCTCCTCCCAAAGCGGACATACGCTCATCCGTTACATAATTCGCTGTGCGCCTCGCCCCATGCAACCTTCATCTTTCCCCCTTCCTCATTAACTCTCTTTCCAATTCTTATACTTATGCAGATCCTGCTCGACTAACATCAAGCACGCGCCCATGACCGCCACATCGTCCAGTTGACCGATCACGGGCAGCATATCAGGGACCAGGTCGAACGGATTGAGAACATAAATCAGCGTAAAGACGATCGAAGCGATCACTCCATAAGGCACCTGGCGATATGCCCCAGACCAGTAATCCTTGACGATCGCGATCAACAGGCGGCCATCCTCAATAAACCGCGCCAGCGGACCTTTGGCGCTGAATTTCTTTTGAATCTCTTCGGACTTGTTGACTACCTTTTCAACGTCATTATCGGTGACTTTTTGAGCCCCTTCTTTGACAAACTCTTCATTTGGCTTGTTGGACATTGCGGCTTACTCCTTTTCACTCCACGGACAATACGAAAGTGCTGGATTTGATTGTATCAAATAAGGAGACCGGCCAATACCACCCATTTGCCCGTTAACCAAATCTCCACCCTGTTGACCAGCCTCCCTCCCGCATGGACTCCCCCCTCCCAAAGCGGACATCCGTTCCCGCCTGTGATTTTATCTCTCGCATCAACTCTTCTTATGCATCCCTCGCACAGCTGACTTGTCCATTAGAAAGGCAGAAGGTGCGAAGTATGTGAAGACTTATTATTGGTTTATAGAAGAAAAATAGTACAATACAAACAATGGACAAAAACAATGGATAATTAATGATGGTGAGAAAATGAGAAGTGAAGAGAAAATCAAAGTATTCATCAGCTCAAAATGTGGCGGCGAGCGAATAAATTTCGACGAGTTAGTCAAAACAGAATCAAGTGACAAAAAAGCCGTCGCGGATAAAGCTGTTAGGACTAATTATGATCTCGTGAGAAGAGCATTGAAGGTTGCTCTTGAGAACACGGGGTTTATTGAGACCTACGTTTTTGAGGATGACACGGCATCAACATCATCTTCGAGGGAAGATTTTCTATTCAAGCTAGATCGAAGCGACATTTGTTTGTTTCTAATTGATAATTTTGATAAAGAGATATCGAAAGGTGTTCTAGCCGAAGTTGAACGAGCAAAACAGACTAACAAGAAATCAATCCACCTGTTTCTTAAAGATAGCAACCATGAAGTAACAGACCTTCAAAAAAACCTTAAAGGTCCAGAGGAGAGGCATTATCATGAAATATCCGATATTAGAGAATTTATTGATGCAGGTTATGAAGCAGTAATAGACGACATAATAGAAACATATCAAAAGTATTGTGGAGGGTATCTTAGTGACAACAAAAAAGAAACATCTTCAGTTGAAATAACTGTAGGAAGTTTCCC
>CAYJLS010000153.1:0-9421 GCA_964371065.1 uncultured Anaerolineaceae bacterium
ATATGAGTCCAATCCGCATGGCCCGGTTAGAATCAGCGGTGCGCGTCGTCCTTGCGTTCAATGAGGCCTTCAACCGCCATGATGTCGCGGCGATGATGCAGCTTATGAGCGAAGCAATTGTCATCGAAAACACTTCTCCAGCCCCCGAAGGCGCGGTGTATTCGGGCAAGGAAGCAGTCACTCAGTTTTGGCAGGATTTCTTCCGCGAGTCACCCCAGGCACACATCGAAATTGAGGAGGTTTTTGGCCTCGGTCTTCGGTGCATGATGCGCTGGAGATACGACTGGGTGGACGCGGCAGGAAATAAGGGACACGTCCGGGGAGTTGATCTATTCAAATTGAAGGACGGTTTCATCTGCGAAAAGTTGTCCTACGTGAAGGGATAGTGTGGATGTGAATGGATAAAAAACGCGGCCCTCTGCTGGCCGCGTTTTCATTTATACTTGCCCCATGCTTGACCCCAAAGTCCTCGCCCACATTCAAAAAGACACCTACTCCAATCTCATCGGCGCAACGCTCGAAGATGTAGGTCCCGGTTATTGCCGCGTCTCCGTGGCGGTGACCGAGTCCATGCTCAACTTCCACGGGACCACCCACGGCGGGATCGTGTTCGGTCTCGCGGACATCGCCTTCGCCGCGGCCTGCAACTCGCATGGACAAGTGGCCGTCGCGCTCAGCATGGACATCCACTACCTGCATCCGTCCAAGGTGGGCGACCACCTGGTGGCCGAAGCCAAAGAGGTCAGCCGGAGCGCGGCGACTGCGCTGTACGATATCACTGTCAGCGTAAAAGACAGCGATCAGATCATCGCCAAACTCCAGGCGATGGCTTATCGTAAACGGGAAATGATCTAAATCCTATGCTTGAACCCTCCCAACTCTCCCGCCTCGCCCAATCCCTGCCCCTGCTATAAAAATTCCGCTGCGGATATAAAGTTGATTTCCCGGGGCAACCCGCGCGCGTCCGCTTTATCGAGGGTGACCAGGTTCAGGTTCTGGCAGCGAAGCGCCTTCCCAGCTTTGATCAACGACTTTGTTTCCCTCTCTCGCGTTCCTTCATCCGTCATGTCAATACAAGCCTGGTACAACGCAATCACTTTTCCATCCTGCAGAATGGAAAAATCAACTTCATTTCCCTGGCTGTCTTTGTAATAATGGATGGTATGGTTTGTTTGCGCGAGTTTATGATAGATCACATTTTCAAATAACCTTCCCATGTTCTTGGAAAATTGCGTCGAGAGCGCGGTCATAAAGCCGGTATCCACGAAGTACACTTTACGGGGATACAGCAGTTGGTTCACCGCTTTGGGACTGTGAATGTACAGTTGGCTCATAAAATACGAGGTTTCGATATAGGAGAGATAGGCGTTTATGGTGGATTTGCCGACCGCAATCCCGAGACTTTTCACGCTGTTATGTAGTTTGGAGATCGTAATATAGGTTGAATTAAGCAGGAGCTTGAGCAATGTCCGCAGGGCCAGGTCGTTATCTACCTTGTGCCTCTCAGCAATGTCCCTTTGCACCACGGTTTGAAAGTAGGATTGCAAGAGTTCTACTTTTTTCTCGGCAGGCGTAAGCGCCACAGCGGGCAATGCGCCAAACGTGAGATATTCATCGAACAAAAAACGGAAACGGGCGGCCTCCTCCTGCACGAACGCGAGTTTTTTAAAGTCAATGGCTGTGTTTTTGAAACGCAGAAATTCCCCAAAAGTAAGCGGGCGCGCCTGCATTTCCCAGGCCCTGCCGCGCAGTTCGGTCGGCAATTCCGCGCTGCTCATTTTGGAAGACGACCCGGTGATGAAGAGTTGAACGGATTCCGTATCGAGAATTCTGCGCGCCCATTTGGACCAGTTGGGAATCAGTTGAAGTTCGTCCAAAAACAAATATTTGGGCTTTTTGCCGTACAAAGCCTGTATCTCGGGGATCAGGTCCGTAAGCAGGTTGGTTGTGGGAGCAAGGATGCGTTCATCCTCGAAGTTGATATAAACGACATCGTCACGGGGATGGGATTCCAAGAGCTTGCCAATGGCTTCGTACAGCATGTACGTTTTCCCTACTCTCCGAAATCCCGTGATCACCGTTGCCATATTCGATGCCTGGGAAGGCGAGGTGTCCACGTGAGTATCGCGCCCTATGATGAAGGGCAGTTTCCTATCCTTCCATTCATATAAAAGTGTGCGGAGAATGGTGTTCATGGAACAAGATTACCACATTCTTGTCCCATCAGCAAGACGGGAATGCTGGATTTTGCCTGATCTGTAGAGTTCGGAAAAAACAGGGATTTTTGTTATCACATCGGTTCGCGGAAATCGTAAATTCCATCACGGACGGCGTACCTGCGTTTGCAGGACGGACATTCCAGCGCCTCCGTTTTCTGGACGAGGGGGCTGGTCCCGCACTCGGGACAGCGAAAGACAACATCACTGTAGGTCGAGATAGTATCTCGACCCACCCGCCGCGCCCGCACAAATACCGACGGCGTGAACTGGAACCACTCCCCCGTCGGCTGGAAGAGACCGTCCAGCGCGGCCAGCCACTGAAACGGGACCAGCCGCTTCAGCAGTCCGAGGCGAAAGTGGGACACCGTCCGCTTCGCTTCGACGGTGAAGCCGGCCGCGGCCAGCCAATCGAAGACCGCCCGCGGATGGAAGTCGAAATTCAGCGCCGCGAACTCGACCGGTTCACGCGTGAACGGACTCCACTCCTGCCGCCGCAAGAGCCAACGTAGCATGGACTTGAAATTCAACTTGTTCGCAAATTCGAGGATGAAAACGGATTCGGGCTGGAGCACGCGCGCCGCCTGCGCGAGAACTTTCGGCGCGTCAGCCATGTGATGCAGGGTGCGGATCATGGTCGCGCCGTCGAAGAGACCGTCCACGAAGGGCAGGCGGTACGCGTCCGCCGCGACGTAAATATATTTGTCCGATATGCCGAGTCGCTGTTGCGCCTGTTCCAATTGCGTGCGCGAATAATCGAGCAAAACGATGCGCTCGAAGCCCGCGTAGCGCGGCGTGTTGCGTCCCGCGCCCGCACCGATCTCGAGCAGCAGGCGTCCGCTTTGGGGGAGCAGATGCTTCAGCGCGATGGCTTCGGCGGCATCCTCGTAGGCGCGCCCGCCCTGCTCCCAAAAGGAAGTTTGGTAATCGGAGTCGGTGTAGTCACAGATCGGAGTAGTCATATAGTCTGATAGTCGGATAGTCGGATAATCTGGTAGTCTCATTAGATGAAAAATTGCGCTATAGCAGCGCTTCCTGGCGTCGGGCGGATGACTAAAGTCATTACTACGTGGAGGAAACGCAAGCCATGTAGTGACGATTTCAATCGTCAATTTTCATCTACTGAGTCTGATAGTCGAGCAAGAGACTCTTCGACTATGAGACTACGAGACTATCAGACTATGAGACAAAAGTCTATTTCCCGTTCATCCCTCGTCCTACCGCGCGATACTTAAATCCCATCTCCTTCATCAGCGCGGGGTCATAGATGTTTCTCCCGTCGAAGATGACCGGCGACTTGAGCAGTCCCTTGATCTTTCCCAGGTCGAGTTGCTTGAACTCGTTCCACGGAGTGATCACGATGAGAGCGTCACAGCCCTTCGCCATCTCGTACGGGTCGTCGAAGAATTCCAGCGCGGGCAAAAGCGGACGGGCGACTTCCATCGCCACGGGATCGTAGCCGCGCACCTTTGCGCCGCTCTCATTGAGTTCGCTGGCAATGTCAATCGAGGGCGCGTCGCGCATATCGTCCGTGTTTTCCTTGAACGCCAGGCCGAGCAGGCCGATGGTCTTGCCTTTCAGCGATCCGCCCAGCATCTCCTCCGTGCGGCGGACAGCGGCCTTGCGGCGTTCGTAGTTGACCCCCATGACCGTGTCCAAAATTTGTGGCTCGAGGCCTTTTTCCTTCGCCATGTAAGCCAGCGCCTGCACATCTTTGGGGAAACAGGATCCGCCCCAACCGAGACCCGCGTCGAGGAAGAACTTGCCGATGCGCGCGTCGTAGCCCATGCCCGCCGCCACCTCTTTCACGTCCGCGCCATAGGCTTCGCAGATGTCGGCCACTTCGTTCATAAAGGAAATCTTCGTAGCCAGGAAGGCGTTGCTGGCGTACTTGATCATCTCCGCCGTCCGCAGGTCGGTGATGACGATGGGTGCGCGCAGGGGCAGGTGCAGGTGCGCCACCTTGTTGGCCGCCTCCTTGTCCAGCGAGCCGATCACCGTCCGATGCGGGGACATGAAATCGCCGATGGCCGAACCTTCGCGCAAAAACTCGGGACACGACACCACCGAGAACGGGATCGGCTTGGGCTGCGCGCCCCGCACGATGTCGGCCACCCAGTCCCCGGTCCCGATCGGAACCGTGGACTTGTTGATGATGATCAGCGGCGCGGACATGTTCTCCGCGATGGACTTCGCAGCCGCGGCCACGTACTGCAAGTCCGCTTCGCCGTTCACGCCCGAGGGAGTCCCGACCGAGATGAAGGCGTACTCCGCGCCCCGCAACGCCTCCTTGTAGGAAGTGGTGAACGACAGCCGCCCGCCCTTCGCGTTGCGCTTCACCAGTTCGTCCAGCCCCGGCTCGTAAATGGGCATGATGCCCTGGTTGAGATTTTCGATGCGCTTCTCGTTCACGTCCAGCGCGACCACCTTGTTGCCCAGGTCGGCGAAACACGCGCCCGTGACGATGCCCACGTAACCCACACCGATGACACAGATTTGTTTCATGCTACCCTCTTTCGTGAGAAAATTTTACCTAAATATACTACAATTGACGCCATGCGATTATTATTCCTGGCCGACGGACGCTCCCCCACCGCCCGCAACTGGATCCAATACTGGATCGCGCGCGGGGATGAGGTGACTCTCGCCTCGACCTTTGCCTGCGACCCGCTCCCGGGTCTCGTGGGACTGGAAGCGGCCTCCGTCGCTTTTAGCGGACGCGCCCGTGGAGCAGACTGGCAGTCCGCTGGCAAGGCGGATTGGCAACCCGCAGGGGCCCCACGCGCGAGAGACGCGCGCCTCATCTCCCTGCGCCAGGCCCTGCGCCACTGGCTCGGCCCGCTGACCATCCCGCGCGCCGCGCAAAGGTTCGCCGAAATCGTCGCGCGCGTGCAACCCGATCTTGTCCACGCCCTGCGGATTCCCTACGAAGGGATGCTGGCCGCCAACGCCGGACTGAGCGTCCCGCTGATCGTCTCGGTTTGGGGCAACGACTTCACCCTGCACGCGCCGTCCACGCCGCTGATGAGACTTCACACCCGCCGGACGATGCTCGCGGCCAACGCCCTGCACGCGGACTGCGAGCGCGACATCCGCCTCGCCCGCGCCTGGGGACTCGACCCCTCCAAGCCCACGCTGGTCACGCCCGGCAACGGCGGCATCCGCACGGAGGTTTTCTTCCCGCCCGCGCGTCCCGTGGAGGAGCCGGTCATCTTCAACCCACGCGGCTTCCAGGACTACGTTCGCAATGACACATTTTTTCGCGCCATCCCGCTCGTGCTGAAAGAAATTCCCAACGCGCATTTTGTCTGCGCGAGGATGGCCGGACAGCCCGAAGCCTTGCACTGGCTGGGCAAACTCGGCATCGAAAAATCCGTCGAACTGCTGGCGCGGTGTCCGCACGCGGAGATGGCAGAAATCTACCGAAGCGCGCAAATCCTCGTCTCGCCGTCCACGCACGACGGCACGCCCAACACCCTGCTGGAGGGCATGGCTTGCGGATGCTTCCCCATCGCGGGCGACCTGGACTCCATCCGCGAGTGGATCAACGACGGCGTCAACGGCCTGCTGGTTGATTCGCGTGACCCATCCGCGTTGGCGGAAGCCATCCTGCGCGCCGTTAAAAATAAAGACCTGCGCGCCCAGGCCGCAGGTCAGAATGAGACGCTCATCGCCAGCCGCGCCGAATATGCGCGCAACATGGCAAAGGCGGAGGATTTCTATCAAACAGTAATTGGTAAATGGTAATTACCAATTACCATTTACCCTCTCGGAGCGCGCAATTCCTCCAGCCGGCCCTGCAACTCGATGCGGCGACTATCCGCCGCCTGGCGTACTTCCGCCAAAAAGCCCGCGCCGCGCTGGCGCAGTTCGCCGCGCAACTGTTCGCCCGATTCGGGCGCCAGCAACAAAGTCACCGTCGAGCCGACCAACGCGCCGACCACAATGCCGATCAAAAAGCCAAACATTCTTCGCATGGGATTCTCCTCAAGATTTATTACGGAGTCCAACGTCTTCGCGAAGCACCCTGTGGGCCAGACGTTGATCGCCTGCAAAGTCTGGAGACTTTGCACTCCGAATTTGCGCGCCGAAATTATAGGCGAAAACCGAGTTTTGTGGAATAATAAGATTGTGGCGACTTCAGTCGCCCAAAAGCCAGCCGCGCGTATCCCTGTGAACGCGACGGCGAGGAAGATGGCTTGAGGAATCCGAAAGTTCTACTTTCAGAGAATGCCGGCAAGCCAATTCTGAAGTAGAACTTCAGGAATCCCAAAACCAAAAAGCCTGGTCGAAAAGGGGAAGAACCAGAGCGGACTCTACCAAACCCTTGGAGGGTACCATGTCTACTGTCAGTGTTACGACGCCCGCGTCCCAACGCAAAAAAGTGACGACGCTCACGCTCCGCCAAAAGAAGGCGCGCCGCGAGCCCATCACCATGCTCACCGCCTACGACTATCCCACCGCGCTCTCCATGGACGCGGCGGGCGTGGACGCCATCCTCGTCGGCGATTCGCTCGGCATGGTCGTGCTGGGTTACGCCAACACCCTGCCCGTCACGATGGAGGAGATGCTCCATCACTGCCGCGCGGTGGCGCGCGGCGCAAAGTCCGCGCTGTTGATCGGCGACATGCCGTTCATGTCCTACCAGGCGGACGTGAATGAAGCCGTCCGCAACGCGGGACGCTTCCTGCAACAGGCGGGCATGGAGGCGGTCAAACTCGAAGGCGGGCGCGAACGCGCGGACGCGGTGCGCGCCATCGTCGGCGCGGGCATTCCCGTCATGGGGCACCTCGGCCTCACGCCGCAATCCGTCAACCAACTGGGCGGCTTCCGTCCGCAGGGCAGGAACGCCTCCGCCGCGCAGCGCCTGCTCGAAGACGCGCTCCTGCTCGAAGAGGCGGGCTGTTTCAGCCTCGTGCTCGAATCTGTCCCGGCGCGGCTGGCGGAGTTCGTCTCCCAAAAAATTTCCATCCCCACCATCGGCATCGGCGCGGGCGTAGGTTGCGACGGCCAGGTGCTGGTCACGCACGACCTGCTCGGCCTGTTCGAGCGCTTCACCCCAAAATTCGTCAAAAAATACGCGGACTTCCACGGCGAGATGCAACGCGCCTTCGGCGAATACATCGCGGAAGTGCAGACGCGCCAATTCCCCGCCAGCGAGCATCAAGTGGAAATGAGCAACGAAGAATGGGAGTCTTTCTTACGCAATACGTAATACGCAATATTGCGTACTGCGTATTGCGTGTTTACCTGTGTACCTGTCTACGATAACCTGAGGCAACATGAACCAAGAACCGATCTTAATTGTTGGAACCGGTGCGCTCGCCACCCTCTTCGCCGCCCGCCTGGCCGAACGCGGACACGAGATCACCATGCTCGGCACGTGGCAGGCGGGACTCGACGCGCTGACCCGCGACGGCGCGCGCCTGCTTGACTCGGACGGACGCGAACTGGCCTGCCGCGTGCGCGTCACGCGTGACCCGGGGCGGGCGCGCGGCGCGAAGGTTGCCTTCGTGCTGGTCAAATCCTGGCAAACGACGCGCGCCGCGCGCCAACTGGCGGAATGTCTCGCGGACGACGGGCTGGCCGTCACCCTGCAAAATGGCCTCGGCAACAACGATCTCCTGGCCGAGACGCTCGGACGCGGGCGCGTGTCCCTGGGCGTGACGACCACCGGCGCGACCCTGCTCGGACCCGGGCTGGCGCGCGCGGGCGGGGAAGGAGTCGTTTCGCTGGAGACGCATCCCCGCCTGGCGGTAGTGGAAGCCGCGTTACGGCGCGCCCACTTCCAGGTCGAGGTGGTGGCGGACGCGCAGTCGCTCGTCTGGGGCAAATTGGTGGTCAACACGGCCATCAATCCGCTGACCGCGCTGTTGCGCGTCCCGAACGGCGAACTGCTGAAACGTCCGTCGGCGCGTGTAATGATGAAGGCGCTGGCAGACGAGACCGCCGCGGTGGCGTCCGCGCAACGCGTGCGCCTGCCGTTCAGCAACCCCGGCGAGGCGGCGGAATCGGTGGCGCGTAAGACGGCGGCCAATCATTCGTCCATGTTCCAGGATGTGCGGCGCGGCGCCCCAACCGAGATTGACGCCATCTGCGGCGCCGTGGCGCGGGCGGGGAAACGGCACGGGGTGCCAACGCCGGTCAACCGCGTGTGCTGGCAGTTGGTGCAGGCGATTGCGGCCAGGGGCTAGACTTTATTTCATGGTAAGATTCGCCCATCATCTTCCTTGAGGAGAATCACCATGCGGCGGATTTTTGCCCTGCTGTTGCTTTGCGTTTTGATGTTTTCGTTCCAGCCTGCCCACGCGCAGGGAACGCCCAGCCTGAGTTCTGCAGAAGTGTGGATCTGGCCGGAGTACGACCAGCCAAGCGTGCTGGTCATTCAACACTTCCTCGTCTCTCCCACAACCAGCCTGCCCGCAACAATGACGTTCCGCATCCCGGCCGCGGCGGAGAAGCCAACCGCGTTGGCAGTAGGCCAGACCCCCAAGACGGTGGCGGATACAACCTACACCCTTGAAAAAGACGGGAAATGGGTGAAGGTGATCGTGAAAGTGACCGCGCCCGCCATCCAACTGGAGTATTACGACCCGTCGCTTTCAAAGGACGGCAGGAACCGGGATTTTTCCCTGGAGTGGTTGAGCGAGTATACGGTGGGCAAGTTGCGCGTTGAATTGCAACAACCCTTCGACGCCAGCGGGACACAGACCGTGCCTAGTTTGCCGGATGCAAGAACCAGCCCGGACGGGCTGACCTATTACAGCGGGGACTTCGGCCCGCTGGCCGCGGGTAAATCCTTTACGCTGGCCGTCCAATATCAAAAAGACTCGGATGCGCTCAGTATCTCCTTTATGAACATTCAGCCGTCCGCGCCGATCAACAAAAACACGGCCGGGCGCGTTTCGTGGAACACCTACCTGCCCTGGCTGATCGCGGGCTTCGGTGTGCTGATGATCGCGGGCGGGCTGTACTACTACTTCCGCGGGACGGGGCGACCGCGCCCGGCCGCGCGCCGCCACGCTTCCGGCGAGCAGGCCGCCGAAGGGCAGACCTACTGTCCGCAATGCGGCGCACGCGCCCGCCGCGGCGACCGCTTCTGCCGCACCTGCGGCACGCGCCTGCGCGTCGAGGCGGAGGAATAAAAACGTTGCGTAGAGACGTTGCAATGCAACGTCTCTACAAATAATGCCGGCATGGTTCAA
>CAYJLS010000154.1:0-9357 GCA_964371065.1 uncultured Anaerolineaceae bacterium
CAGCCGCGGGAGCGCTTGGTGATAACGGCTGGTACGTTTCGCCTGTTGATCTATCCGCGACTGCGACTGACGCCACTTCCGGCGTAGATGGAGCTCCGATGGTTTCTGCGGACGGCGGGGCAACCTGGCATTCAGTCCTCAATCTCGGTTCAGGTGTTTATCCTGATATCCTTTTCCGTGTCTACGACATCGCAGGCAATGAGAAAGTCACACCCTATTCTGTAAAGGTTGACACAGACGCGCCCTCGATTTCCCTCTCGGAAAACGGGACGCCTGGTAATAATGGTTGGTATGTCTCGTCCGTTGATCTATCTGCGACCGCCTCCGACGCCCTCTCCGGGATTGCAAGCGTCCAATATCGGATTGACGGCGGTACGTGGACAGGTGGCGCGTCTGTGACGGTAGGGGACGGAATCCACGCTATTGAATTTCAAGCCTTCGATGTGGCCGGGAACGAGACCACAACCTCGCAAACCGTTTGGGTGGATACCGCGCTTCCGAACATTGCAGTTTCGGCGGAGGGGACGCTCGGCAACAACAATTGGTACGTTTCGCCCGTTGATCTGTCCGCTTCTGCGACCGACAACCTCTCTGGTATTGCAAGCGTCCAGCATCGTGTAGACGGCGGCGTGTGGGCGAGTGGTGTATCCGTGACAGTAGGGGACGGAATCCACGCCGTTGAATTTCAGGCCTTCGACAAGGCTGGAAATGCAGTCACGGATTCGCAAACCGTTTGGGTAGACACTGTAATTCCGGATGTCTCCATCTCGACTGCGGGAACGCTCGGTAGTAACAATTGGTATGTCTCACCCGCAGATCTATCTGCGTCTGCGGCTGACGCGCTCTCTGGGATTGGCAGCGTTCAGTATCGGATTGATAGCGGCACATGGGAGAGCGGCGCATCCGTGACGGTAGGGAATGGGATTCACACCATTAGTTTTCAGGCCTTCGACAAGGCTGGAAATGCAGTCACGGATGCGCAAACTGTCTGGGTGGACACTGTAATTCCGGATGTCTCCATCTCTGCGGCAGGGACACCTGGAAGTAACGGCTGGTATATATCGTCCGTGGATCTGTCCGCGTCTGCGACTGACGATCTCTCCGGGATTGGCAGCGTTCAGTATCGGATTGACGGCGGTGCGTGGTCGGATGGCGAGTCTCTAACCGTGGAAGACGGAATTCGTGAAATAGAATTTCAAGCCTTCGATGTGGCCGGGAACGAGACCGTAACATCACAAACTGTCTGGGTGGACACAGTGAAGCCGGACATTGCAGTTTCGGCGTTGGGGACGCTCGGTAGCAACAATTGGTACGTCTCACCTGTTGATCTATCTGCCACGGCTTCCGATGCCACTTCCGGTGTGGACGGTTCTGCTATGGTCTCTGTGGACGGCGGAGCAACCTGGCATTCGGCCCTCAATCTCGGATCGGGCGTTTATCCCGATATCCTCTTCCGCGTCCGTGACAAGGCTGGCAACGAGAACATCCTTGCCCATCCCGTACAGGTGGATACGAACCTGCCTTCGATCTCCCTCTCGGAAAACGGGACAATGGGGGATGCAGGCTGGTACGTTTCGTACCCAACCCTGACCGCCTCTGCCGCTGACGAGACGTCCGGGATTGCAAGTATCCAGCATCGCCTGGATGGGGGCGCGTGGCAGGCAGGAACCTCTGTGGCCGTGGGAGACGGGACGCATACCGTGGAAATCCAGGCCTTTGACCTGGCCGGGAACACACAAACCACGTTCAGGGTATTGCGCGCGGACACCGCTCCACCCATGGTCTCCTTCTCCGACTCCATGCCCGGCGCAGTATTTTCCGGCACAGCCTACTTGTCGGGGGAAACCTCGGATATCCATTCCGGCGTGGCATCTGTTGAAGTTTTGCCAGATGGGACAGGGGCGTCCTGGCTTCCGTCTCTTTTCACCCCAGCAGAGTGGGGACTGGCGTGGGAGACATCGAATCTCCCGAACGGCGATAATGTGCTGCTCGTGCGCGCGCGGGACGCTGCGGGAAACGTCAGCGCGCCGGTCGCCGTTTCCGTAATCCTGGACAACCACCCGCCGCTGGTATCGCTTTCCAGTTTGTGGCTGGTTGCCGAAAGCGGGGTAGTGACCTTTCAGCCGGATGTCATCCCTTTGGCAAGCGTCAAGGTCGAAGTGGAAACCACCCATGAGATGCTAATCAACGAACAGCCGTCCACGGGAGAGTCGCGCATCTCGGTCTCGTGGGCAACGGGGCGCGCTGCCGCGCCTGGGACATATTCAGTTGTGGCGACGGTCTGTGACATCTACGGCCGGTGCGCAAGCGCGCGCGGAGCCATCCTGGTCAGCGCGGCTCCCCCCGTTCCTTCCGTTGAGCCGGGTTCTGTTGAACCAAATCCCGTTGAACCGAATCCCGTTCTGCCGCCTGTGATCGAACCGCCCGCTTATGTTCCGATCCAGATCAACCCCTTTCAACCCATACCCGCCCCGCTGCCTGCGCTTGTGGTGTGGCCGTTATTCTTCGTGGCGGCCATCTTGCTGATGTACGCCTTTTTGTTACTGTCCGACCCGCGCCCGGCGGCGCTTCGTTCGCTGGCGCGCGTTATCCAACCCTATTGCAAAGGAGTCTCAAATGCTCGTTGAGTTTTCTGTTTTCATCCTGATCCTGCTGCTGACCGTTGTCCTGACGGTGTACAACCATCGCCAGGCCGCGGCGCTGTACGGGATCCGCAATCTCGTCCAGGATTTTATTGCCATGCAAATCCGCGACCGCCGCCAGGCTCACACTGGCGACCTGGCGCGTATGGATCCCCTGGAATGGTTGTCACGCCAGGTCAGCGCGGGACTGGACACTCCCCTGACGATCAGCGAAACCGCACGCGTGGTGCGGGAGATCCAGGCCGCCGAATTCCACACGACCGATGGGAAGCGCGTGATCGTATCCAGCCTGTCGAAGCCGGAGATCGTGCGCTTCGATAAACGCCTGCGCTATCGCGGTCGCGGCAAGTCTGCCGCGGCGCGGGTCGAGGCCTTTGCGTCCCGCCCCCTGCTGGGCAATGGGCGCGGCATGATCGTCGTCGAGCGCGTGATGTCCGAACTGGACGAGTTTTTTGACCTCGAAGCCGCGGCGGTGGGGGAGCGGCTGGGACTGCCGTGGAACAACCCTGCCAGGTTGTGGTTCTATGTTTTCAAGTAACCTGCTCGTCACCGGCGCGCTGACCGCCCTGGTTGCCATCGCAGGCCTCCAGGATTTTCGCAAGGGCGAAGTGGACAACTGGATCACCATCCCCCTGTTCCTGCTTGGCCTGGGCGGGGCGTTGTTCCAACTGTTCTCCAGTCAGGCGCTGGGCTGGTTCCCCGCACTGGTTATTGCGATCCTTACGCTGGCCGCCTTCAGGGGTTGGATGGGTGGCGCAGATTGGAAGATCCTGGTGGGACTGTTTGGATTGTGGCCGCTGGCGGGTCTGGCCGCGCTGGTCACTGCCGGTGTGTGGGGGGGCGTGGCCATCCTGCGCTCGGGAGATCGCAACGTGCGTTTCCCGGGTGTGGCCGCATTTGCTTTGGGGATTGTGCAATATATCGTGTGGCTAGCAGTTTGTCGGAGAGGGTAGTGTTTCTGCGAAACAAAAAGCCAAAACGGCCATAGAAGGCCTTGGAATTCGGTAAATGAGGCGTCAGCAGGTGTATTTCATCTGAAAAGCCTCTCAAAATTTGAAAAGCAGGCGCGCTAATAGAGACCCTGCTCTATCCATAAGACGTGCATCCGCTTCAAGTTGAAAGCCAGGCAGACCAAACTCCATTCGCCTGCGACCGCCCACAGGCCGCGCAAAGAAAACTGACGGAAGCCCAGGATTTCCTTGATAATGCCGATGACGGGTTCTACCGTAGACTTGCGTAAGCGGTAAATGGCTTGTCCGATTTCGGTTTGGAGTTTGTAAGCCATTTTGACCCTTGGGCTGGCATCTTCAGCGGGCGGCTCAGGTTGTTCCTGAAAAAAGGTATGCCAATCCAGATGATGAGGTTCGCGCCCGGTGGCGATGAAAGGGTCGATGCCCAGTTTTTCGCAAGCCTGGATGTTGGTTTGGCTAAAGTAACCGTTGTCCATTGCCACAGCCTTCGGTTTCCCGACTTCTGGAGAGATGGCAGAGAGGGTCGGGATGGCTTCCTGTTTGTCGTTGGGATGATTGGAAAGCGCATGGGCCACAATCAGCAAGCTCTCCTGATCGTTCGCTACCTGGACATTGTAGTGCTGATCCACACCAGTATTGGTGTTATTTTTCATGATGCGCGAGTCTGGGTCGGTGAAGTTGTACTGATCTTTGTCACCCGGCCCTGGCTCTGGCGGTTTCGGCGTGCGTCCCCTGGGCTTGCTCTTCTCGCTCGCACAGTTTGGCGTCATACTCAACCTTTTCCGTCGCATTGCGCTCTTGAGCCCGCACTTCCAAAACCTGCTTGGCCTGTGCCAGATTCGCCAATCGTTCTTGACGAATGGCAATCTCGTCGGCAATGACAAAATCATCCGACAACAAAACGCGCCAAGTGGTTCGCTGGCAAGACTTCTTCCAGGCTAATTGACGTTTTCAATGTCGCTTCATAGTCAGGTGTTCTGAATTTTCTTGTCATTTTTCCAATGTATCAGTTCTTTCGCTGTTTTTGCTCTCCGACAAACTGCTAGGCTTTTTCGTTTGCTGTGCACTTCGTATAATGTGATTTCGTGCATCGATAGACTGAATTACTTGCAATATTTTATCTGCTTCGGCACGATCACTTTCTTTCTCATTTTCTGGCAAATCGAAGAATGACGTGCTCATTTGGCGTTTCCATCGCGCAACAAATAATGAAGGTATTTCAATAGATCCATTTTCACTGTCGAGCGACTTCTCAAATAAATACTTCATCCACTCTGTCCATCGTTCATGTGCAAGCGCTGCAAGTTGTTCTCTTAACTCACTCATGAGGTGCCTCTGATGTCGGAAAAAAGGATCAAATACACGGGTTCGGTGAATATCACAAAAGGAATATAAATAAACTGCAAACACTAACAATGTAACTTAGATTCTCTTTTTTTCTACGAGTCTGCGATAGTGCTCGCCAAGCACTGTTAGCTTACATCCCGTGCTCCTCATTGCAGCATGCCACATGTGTGGCGCAGCCACCGGTATTACTAGATTTACGCGAAAGTAATTTTGGAGTATCGCAAACTTCGCTGTATTTTCTGGGTTTGGTTTTGGTATGGGTGCTTCTAGGTTTTCACGCTCTGGTTCAAACGAAGGATCAAGCGGGAATACATACCCCGGTGACGGAAAAAACTCAGTGATGCGCTGAAGATCCATCAAGGCGATTGGGGGGTGAACTTTTCGCAACGACACAAAACTTTTCACATTGGTCTTAAACACCGGTCGCTGATCCCACGGACCAAGAGACTGGTCGATATGAGCGTAAACGCTTCCTGGCGTTACATCCCCAACTAAATTTCCTGCAGCACCGTTTAGTGCATCAACAAAAAGGGTCGTGAACACACCAGCACCGTTCTCCTCGGTTGCATACTGATCTGCTGCAGACGCAGTAAGGATCGTGAGACCCTCTGTAAGTTCGGATGTGGTTGGAGTGGCTGGTTTCGCACCTGCTATTCCAGAATGACAACTGTCCAGCACTATGATCTTATTTTTTGCTTTGGATTGATTCGCAAAAGTTAACACATCCCCAAGTGGAATGCCATCATCACCTGTTTTGGAATCACTGGCAAGCAGGTATCCACCAGTTGCTTCTATATGCCCATGCCCTGCAAAATAGAAGAAGGCAATCTCGTCCTCACTTGCAAACAACTCCTGAATCTGCTCTCTCAATCCAGTTCGCGATACTGGATCGGCAGCCCCAGTTCCAGAGAGAAGCTTGACATCAAAGTTCACAGTATCGTCGCTGTTTCTCTCCAAAACAGTCTTCATACTATAAGCATCATCTACGCAACCATATAATGCAGGACCGTGTTCATAATAATTGATGCCGACCACTAAGGCTTTTCGCATTTACGTTATCTCCCACCATCAATCAGAATCTTCAGGTTTTCCCAATTCCAATTGTAAAGCTTATCTCCTTGCAGTGCCGATGTGGGTTTGGTGCAAGACTTATCTGAATAGGCCCTTAGAAGAAAATATGGCTTATTCTTCTCCTGAGCGATAGTCAATTCATCGGCCACACCACTTGCCCGGTTCGTGTGCTCACCACAAAGAACAATTACTACATCGATGTTGTCCATTCGGCGACTGACTTTTTCCTTCCAGTCACCAGGTAGATGTTCTTTGACTGATGCGTCTGTGAAGTCAAATGGGCTGTCAGGGAGTTTGGCCTGTGCAGCGAGCGCTCTCTTTGTGTCTTCATCGTGATCGAAATCAAAACTTATGAACACCCTCTTCTTTGTTGTCATTTTCTTCTCCTTTGAAAGAACACCTCGCCTCAATAACAGATTTCATTGGCAGAAGTGGGCAGGGAATGGATTAACACCGATACAAATTATGATATGGTTAAAGTCTAAATCAATCTATGTGAGGCGAAATCCCACTATCCGCTCCATTATTATAATGACAAACTATATTTTTTAGGAAGAGGAAATCAATCATCAATCTTCTAATAACAACAGATTAGCCATCAGGCAACCGTATTTCACTCGGTATTAGTTGTTTTGCCCATGTGTACTCCCCGATGGCTAATTATTTTTTGTAGACAATGCATTTTATGCAATTTTTTGAAGGTTCATGCAAAGCTGTATCTTGCAGCACTATTTATTCGTCCTCTCCATCAGTTTTTCCATCGCAGCTTCCCCGATCCACCAGGTGCGGCTCGCTCCACATCCAGGCACGGAACAACGAACATCCAGGGTCGTGCCCTCGATCACCGCGATCACATCCACATCCTGTAAGTATCCCGGTTCCTGATCAATTGCCTGGCGGAACAACAACAGCCGCGTGGCATGATAGTTTTGCCATTCTGGCTCACAGACATCCTGCGCACTACACCAAGCACATGCCCGCGCTCGCACTTCCATTGCTTCAATCCGTCCAGTCTGACCGATTTACACACATGCACACATTGAAAGAACTGACCAATATCCATCGGGTTTAACGCCCTGTATCGATAAAAAAAGGATAGCGTACAATATTCTTGCGCGCTATCGTTTGAGTCCAAAATGACCCTATCAACCGGTTTCGGGAAGGTTTTTATGAAAATAGGCGGGAATATCATGACGCATAAAGGGGTAACGGGGAAATTTATACCCTAAAACCATCGCTCACAAGTTAAGCACTTTAACAACCTGTCAAGATTCTTTTGTGCTCATGGTTAGTAGTTTGTCCATTGTGTGTCCCTTCAAAAGGGGACATTTTAACTTTGCACAAAGGGGGACTCTACTACTTTGCGCTAACAACCTTTGGGAGTGCCCTTTGGGAGTGCCCTTGACATTTATCGCGCAACTCTCTATAATCGTGTTCAGTACGAAGGTGTGATTTTCCCCCTGGGAAAGTCGCGCCTTTTTTTTGTTTAATTTTTTCAGTCTCAAAGGAGAATTCCATGCACACACTGATCAACCTGTTCTTCGACCGCAGCGGTGACGATTACGGTGAAAAGGCCGTGATCCTCGTCCTGGTCGTGCTGGGCGGGGTCGTCGCCTTCGCGGCGTTCGGCGGCAAGATCGTTGAACTGATCGACCAGGCTACCAACGGAATCTAATGCGCGGCCTGCTTCAGTCCCGCAAGGGTGATTCCTTCGCCGAGTCAGCCATCGTCCTGCCGGTCATCCTGCTCATCACCATTGCGTTGATGAACCTGACCATGGCTGGCTTTGCCAGCGTGAACGCCAATAACGCGGCCAACTACGGCGCGCGCGTGGGCAGTGTTCACCAGCAGGGCGCCGCCTCCGCCGCTTATGCCGCCGCCCAGCAGTCCATCTCCTACGCCAGCGTGGGCGACTACATCGTCTCGGTGGATGGCGGAGGCTTTCCGGGGTCGCAGATCAGCGTCGCGGTCAACTGGAGCGTCCCCAATATCATGGGCGGCCTGTTGGATTATCTGGGCGGCAGTGATTTGGGCGCGGACATAAGCGGAGAGGCGACGGCAGTCTTCCGACAGGAGGGCTGGTGATGCGCCGCCTGCTTCTGTCCCGCAAGGGTGACGTTTTCGCCTGGGCCGCGGCCCTGATGCTGCTGGTTGGGCTTCCGCTCACCAGCCTGAGCATTGATGTTGTGCGCATGATGTACGTGCGCGGCCACCTGCAAACTGCGACCGACGCGGCCTGCCAGTCTGCGGCAGACGCGCTGGATGTTCCGACGTTCATTGGCAGCGGCGAGAAGCGGATCAACACCGCCCTGGCTCGCTCACAAGCCGCCCGCGAGTTCTCGTCCACGTTACAGGACGCGGGCCAGGTGCGCTTCGACATCCAGGGGCTGTCCATCAACTTTCCCAGCCTAACATCAGCCCATTGCGTGGCCTCCGTGAGCGTGGATCACCTGGTCCCGCTGACCCCGACCATGCAGATCACAGTCGAGACCACCTCCGAGATGCGTGTCCTGACACTGGAGTAGCAGTGGAATTCGAACTCGATTTTCGCAAGAACGAAGAAACGCTTTGGCTGGCTGCGCTGATCGTCCTGATCGTGGCTGTCATCTTCGGCCTGGCGCAGATCGGGCGCCAGGTGACGCGTGTGAACGCAAGCGGGGAAGCCTCGCTGCTGGGATGGTCCGATTGGCGGCTGCTCCAGGCTGAACGCGCGTACGCGGACGAAATGGCGTCCCTGCGCGTCGACGCCACAGAACTGGTTGCCATGCTCGAACGCGAGCCGAACCCGGTTGCCGCCCAGCTGCTGGCGGATCGAATCGCCCGCCGCACAGCCAGCGGAGACGCGTCCCTGGCCACCGCCCGCCTCGCCCTGTCCAACGCGGCCATCTCCGTCCAAAGTTGGGCAGCCGGAACCCTTGACCGTGATTCCGCCATCCTGGCTGTCCAGGAAGCCCTGGCCCTCCTGCAATAATGTTCAACACCACTCTCCCTACCTTGCCCGTGACGATGACTCCGCCTGGCTTGGATATGCCGCACCAGCGCGCACTTTCCGATCTCCTGCAGGCTGAGCGCTCTTTGCGCGAGATGAACGAAAGTGTCCTGCGCGACATGCGCCAGGCGCTCCTGGAAACCGCCATTCGATTGGACGGCGAGAGACTCGAAGCCCTGCGGCGCACTGACCCGGCCATCCCATCCAACTGGTCTCCTGCCGATTGGCGGAAATTTTTCAGCCAGGTTTCGCAGGGCTGGGGCGGCGCAGGAACGCGCGAGGCGCGCCTGCTCCAACTGGAAAAGCTGGTTGAAAGTTTGAAGAAGAAATTGGCGCA
>CAYJLS010000155.1:0-9334 GCA_964371065.1 uncultured Anaerolineaceae bacterium
TGGCGCTACCAACGGCCGGAGAACGCCGTGCCGCTCTGCCATCATTGCACGGAGACGCTGGAACTATTGCGCCGCGCAGACCTGCAAACCGATCTGGCTTGGGGCCTGTGGGGACCGCGCTTCGAAGCATTGTGGCAATGGCACAACGCCGCGCTCGAAGGCCGCCTGCCGGATTGGGATTCCTGCGCCTATCCCTTGTGGCCGCCGGAGTTTGGCGGGGAAACGTGGGAGAGCGGCAGCGGTTCGTTGAAATATGCCGAGCCGCGCCCACCGCATGGGGTCCAACGCAGTGCGCAACACCTGGACGCCTTGCGCCGCGCCTTATTCTCCCGAAAATTCCGTGGGCGACAGCCGGGCGAGACCCACCTGCAAAGATTGCTAGACTTCCGGTTTGAATCCTCTGAAGGAGATTGAACCATGACCCTGCTCGTCTTTCTTGGCGCGCTCAGCCTGAGCGTGCTGGCCTTTGAACTGCTGTCCACCTTCCAAAATGCCGTGAGTCTCTTCGGCAACAATCGCCTGATGAGTCTCTCCACAGGTGCGCCGAAAAAACGCCGCTCCACCTGGGAAGCCTTGCTGGTGGCGGTCCTGCCCGGACGCTTCGACCCGGAGCAAGCCAAAAACATGACGGATGTGATCAGCCTGTTGCGTCGCGCCGGTTATCCTTACGACACCCCCGGCGATTTCTACGCGGCAGCCATCCGTGACTTTTCGATTTTTCTGGCGGTGGGCGGTTTGGTGGCCGGCGCGCTGGCGGCGATGAAGATGATCGCGGCCGCACCGCTGATCGCATTGATCTTCATTTTCCTTGGATTGCGCCGGCCGTATACACGCCTGAAAATGATGGCGAAGAAACGCGCCGAGTCGTTACGCAACAACATGTTGATCGGCCTGTCCGTGTTGAGCGCCTTGCTGTCTTCGGGTGTGGGCGTGCAGGAGGCTCTGCGCCGCGCCTCCAGCGTGGGCGGACCGTTCTGCAATCTGCTGGGCCTGCTGGTGGCGCGCATGGAGGTGGATGATTTCGCCAAGGCGGTGGAGGTGACGCGCGCCCATCTTCCCGATCCGACCGATGTGGAAGCCAATCTCTTTTTGCGCGACATCCATGATTTCTTCGCCAACAACCGCCCGGTATTGTCCAGCGTGCAGGGCTTGCAGGAATCCGTGCATCGCACGGTGGTGGAACTGACCGAGTCGCGCGCCGCACTGGTGCGCCAACGCGCTGGTCTGTTTGGTGTCATGGCGGTGCTGGGGTTGGTGCTGGCGATCATCCTGCCGTTTATGGGCGCAGGATTGATGTAGAGAAGCGCTTCGAACTGGGACGGCAGCGTTTTTCCAATCCTGCACGAGAATCCCGGTTCGTGCCCGCGGATCATTTTAGATCGAAACTGATTCAGTCCATGAAAAACTTTCTCCATCTCAATTCACAAAAACTCTTGTGGCGGCGAATGGTTTATGGGGGGATCGCCCTGGGATTGGCCGCCGGCGCTTTTTTCTTCATGCGCTACCTGACAGCCTGCTGGCAACTGACCGCTCTCCCCGGCGTGCCGCCTGCATATTGCGCGCAAGCGGATGAAATCCCACCCGAACTGGCTGGCCTGGATATTGCCAGTACGCCAGGCGCAAACATTCCAGCCGAAGTCCCCGCGCCGGAGATCGAAATGCCCGGGTGGGACTTCGGCAGCCGCATCAATATCGCCTTCTTCGGTTTGCGGGGCGGCGATATCAGAGATGATGGTTGTCCGGCCTGCACGGATACGATTCTCCTATTGACCATCGACCCGGTTACCAAAACAGCCGGCATGCTTTCCATTCCGCGGGATTTGTGGGTCAACATTCCGGGGTTTGGGAACAGCCGGATCAACACGGCCTGGATGATGGGCGAGGCTGCCAAACTGCCGGGTGGCGGTCCAGGTCTGGCGATGGAGACCGTCTCGCAATTGATCGGCGTTCCCGTGCATTACTATGTGCAGGTGGACTTCGGAACGTTTATTTCGTTCATCAACCTGATCGGCGGGATCGATGTGTATGTGGAACAGCGCATGGTGTTGGACCCGACTGGCTCCGGGCAGGATCATTTTGTGCTTCAGCCAGGCGATGTTCGCCACCTGACGGGCAAACGCGCCCTGGCCTACGCACGCTGCCGCGATGAATCGCAGGGATGTAGCGATGGGGATGTCGGCCGCGCCAGACGACAACAACAAGTCATCCTGGCGATCCGGGATAAGGTGTTCGATCCCACAACATTTGCAAATCTTCTCGCGCAGGCTCCGGCGCTCTATGCCGAATTCTCCTCCGGCATACACACAAATCTGTCCCTCGAGGATGCCATGAAGCTGGCCGTCCTGGCGAAAGACATCTCCCTCGAAAGCATCAAGCAGGGCGTGATTGACAACAACATGGCGGTGTTCGCGAATACTATACTGGACGGAGTCCCCGCCAGTGTCCTGCGCCCTGTGCCGGATTTGATCCGTATCCTGCGGGACGAGATCTTTACTGTTGGTGGGCCGGTTTCTCCACTTGCACAGGGTGAACCAATAACACTGATGCAGGCCGAGGCTGCACGCGTGCGGGTGGTCAACAACACCTACACGGCGGATTTGGATGTCCGTACCGCGAATTTTTTGACTTCGCAGGGAATGGATGTGGTGGATCACAGCTATCCCACCGGCTGGTCTGAGCAGACGGTGCTGGTAATCTATTCCCCAAAATTGTATACGTTGCGTTATTTGGCGGACCTCTTTGGCATCAAGAACAGCTATCAAATCGTCATGAAGACTGACCCAGCGGCGACGGTTGATATCGAGATTCGTCTCGGGGAGGATTGGGTCGGCAAACTGCCTTCTGGGTATTAGTGAAAGCGCCTTCACCGGTATCTGTCTTGCCGTACTCAGCCGCATCGATTGGAAATCTGATTTGAATTGTCATTTACATGAGCCGCATGGTTGTAGTGACCGAGGTCTGCGTTGCACACATACGCCAGCAGGTAGGTCGGTTGGGTGTGCTGGCTGTGGTGGGGCTGCTACCGTCCAACCTGGCGCTGTTCATCGGCTCAGGGATGATTTAGCATCACATCTTCAAACTTTCCGCGCGATCGCGGGTCTGGCGGGTAGTGAGGAAATTCAACTGCACATCTAGCGGTTGCATTGCACTCTCCGCAGTCGTACGATACTGATGATGTGATAAATGTCCATGATCGAAATGACATTCGTTTTAAATATAAGCAAACTCTTAAGCGGTTTTATATTCCCCTAAACAAAACCTAAGCAAACCTCAGTATGTGATTGGGTGATTTGCCACTATAGTCGGGCAGGAAAACACAACGCCCATGCACATCATCACACTTGGCATCAACCACAACACGGCTCCGATCCAACTGCGTGAACAGTTGTCGCTTGGTGAAGAAGAAATTCGCACGACGCTGTCCCGTCTGGCTTCCATTCCCGTTTCCTCTTTCGTTGCTGAGCTTGTCATCCTCTCCACCTGTAATCGCACTGAACTCTATGCCGTCTCCAGTCTTCTGGCATTTGCCGAACTGGAGATTTTTTTGTCCGATGTCTGCGGTGTGCCAATAAACACGTTTCGCCAACATTTGTATCAGTACAAAGATACGGAATCCGCCCGCCACCTCTTTGAAGTCGCATCAGGACTAGACTCCCTCGTCATCGGGGAACCGCAAATTTTGGGGCAGATCGTCCGCGCCCTCGAACTCTCGCGTGGACAGAACATGGCGGGACCCGTGTTGAACCGCCTCTTTCAATCTGCCATCCATGCAGGAAAGCGTGCGCGCACCGAAACGAACATCAGCCGCAACCCTGCCTCGGTTTCATCGCTTGCTGCATCGCTGGCGGAACGGGTCGTCCATCCCATTTCCGAGGCGCAGGTGGTCATCCTGGGCGCGGGCGAAATGGCGGAACTGGCAGTGGAAGCCCTGCGCAAACGCGGCGCGCAAAAAATCCTCGTAGTGAACCGCACATTGGAACGCGCTCATGCCATTGCAGATCGCTGGGGCGCAGAGATAACCACCTTTGAAAATCTTGAATCCGCGCTGCTTTCTGCAGACATTCTCATCTCATCCACGGGCGCGCCGCATTTGATTCTTTCTGAAAGAATGGTCAATGACGCGATGATCGCGCGCGAACAGCGTCCACTGGTCTTGATCGACATCGCCGTGCCGCGTGACATCGACCCCGACGCGGCCCAAATCCCTCACGTCAAACTGTATGACATTGATAACCTGAACGAAAAACTCGAAGGCGCGCTTGCAGAACGAATGGCAGAAGTGCCGCAAGTCCATGCGATTCTGGATGAAGAGATTTCGGAATTTGCAGAGTATGTGAGATCGCTTGAGATGATTCCCCTCATCGCCGACATCCGCCAACATGCCGAAAGCATTCGTCAGGTAATGCTCGAAAAAACATTGCGCCGCCTGCCCGACCTGACCGAAACCGAGCGCGAACGAATCGAAGCCATGACTCAGGCGCTGGTCAAGCAAATTTTGCACACCCCAACCAATCGTCTGCGCGCCGAGGCGGCTTGTCCGCACGCGCCTGAATATGCCACCGTTGCTCGCACTCTCTTCGGTTTGCAAAACGAAGGCTTGTGCGGATTCTCAAGCACAGCCTGTCCCATCTCTCAAGCCGCAGACTAAATCCAACCATGAAACTAACCTTCGCCACCCGCCCCTCCGCCCTCGCCCGCTGGCAAACCCAATGGGTCATCCACGCCCTGCAAAAACTCCATCCACATCTCGAATGTGAAGAAAAAGTCATTACCACGCAAGGCGACAAGATTCTCGACAAGCCCCTGCCCGAGATCGGGGGCAAGGGACTCTTCACACAGGAACTTGAATCCGAACTGCTCAACGGCGATGTTCACTGCGCGGTTCACTCGCTCAAAGATTTGCCCGTTGAAAATCCTGTTGGATTAACCGTTGGATGTATCCCCGCCCGCGCCGAAGTGCGTGACACGTTGATCTCCAAAGATGGATACACCATTGCCACGCTCCCCAAAAACGCTTCCGTCGGGACCTCGAGCCTGCGCCGTGCCGCCCAGATCCTTTCCCTGCGCCCAGACGTTCACACCGAATCCCTGCGCGGCAACGTGGAAACCCGTCTGCGTAAAGCCATGGATAGTCAATACGATGCCATCATTCTCGCGGGCGCAGGGTTGACCCGCCTAGGTTTGAACCATCACGTGACCGAATGGCTTTCTCTTGATGTCATGCTCCCCGCACCTGGACAGGGTGCGCTCGCCATTCAATGCCGTGCAGACGATCAGGCCACCCTCAGCCTGCTCGCCGCACTGGAGGATGGATCCACGCGTAAAGCGGTCACTGCCGAACGCGCCTTCCTCAGCGGACTCGGCGGCGGATGCGCCGTGCCTGTGGCGGCTTATGCAGTAACCAGTGAGCAGTCATCAGTGATCAGTCTGACGGGGTTGGTGATCTCGGAAGATGGAAAGAAGATTGTCAAAGTTCATGATGAAGGAAATGACGCGCTTGAACTTGGAAAACGTCTTGCCGACAAAGCCATAGCGCAAGGCGCGGATGAAATTCTTAAACTGATTACTGTCCACTGATAACTGATTACTATGAAAGTGCTGATAACCCGTCCCCGCGCCCAAGCCGATGACTTCGCAGAGAAACTGCGCGCTGCTGGGTTTGAGCCGATCTTTTTCCCCATCATTGAAATCCGTCCAATTGAAGAAAATGTTGCGCTTCAGAGGGCGCTTGAGAAATTGAACTGTTATGAATGGGTGATATTCACATCCGTCAATGCAGTGGATGTGGTTTTCGAAAATTATTCGCCTCTCCTTTTAGAAGAGGGGTTAGGGGTGAGGTTCGCCGCCATTGGACCCAAAACCGCTGAAGCCCTGCAAGCCCGCGGCGTGACGCCCGATTTTGTCCCTGATGAATATGTGGCAGAGGCAATTCTGCCTGGGCTGGGAGATTTGAAAGGTAAATGGGTCTTGCTTCCACGTGCCGAGATCGCGCGCAAGGCATTGCTCGAAGCGATTGCGAACGCGGGTGGCATAACGCATGAGATTGCAGTTTATAAAACCCTGCCTGTCCAACTTGACCCCGATGGTATTGCTGCGTTGAAATCAGGTGTGGATGTGGTCACTTTGACTAGTCCATCCACCGTCCAAAATTTTGTTGCCATTGCCAAACAAAATGGACTCGATCCGTTGAACCTTCCAAACAATCCATTATTCGCCTGCATTGGACCCATCACCGAACAAGCCGCGTGGAATGAAGGATTCCAAAACATCGTTGTCGCAAAAGAATATACAACCGAAGGCTTGATCGAAATTATTAACAAATTGGAGATCCTATGACACTACTTGACCTTGAAAAAACAAAACTGATCACTGATCACCGATCACTGGCTACTCGCCCCCGCCGCCTGCGCGCCAACCCTGCCATCCGCGCCATGGTGCGCGAGACGGAACTCAACGCGCGCGATTTTATTTATCCGCTGTTCGTGCGGCATGGGACGGGACGCAGTGAGATCCGCTCGATGCCAGGCGTGTGCCAACTGTCGGTGGAGGAAAGCCTCCGTGAAGCGGAAGCCGCTGCAAGGTCGGGAGTGAGCGCTGTCATCCTGTTTGGGATTCCCAAAGAGAAGGACCCGATCGGGCTGGAAAACTTTTCGGAAAATGGAATTGTCCAACAAGCCATTCGCGCGATCAAAAAAGAAATCCCAGAGATGGTTGTGGTGACGGATGTTTGCCTGTGCGAATACACCGACCACGGTCACTGCGGGATTTTGAACACAGGTGAGCATTTTCATGTGGGTCTACCCGAAGGCTACGTGCTGAATGACCCGACGCTGGATGTGCTGGCAAAGGTTGCACTTTCGCACGCCGAATGCGGCGCGGACATTGTTGCACCGAGCGGCATGATGGATGGCATGGTGGCGTCCATTCGTGAGACGCTGGACGGTTCGGGATATGAAAATCTTCCGATTATGTCGTATGCCGTGAAATATGCGTCGTCGTTCTATGGCCCGTTTCGCGATGCCGCGGAAGGCGCGCCGAAATTTGGAGACCGAAAATCTCACCAGATGGACCCCGCCAATGTGCGCGAAGCATTGCGCGAAGCCGCGTTGGATGTGGAAGAAGGCGCGGATATGCTGATGGTCAAGCCTGCGCTGGCATATCTCGATGTGATTCGCGTGGTGAAGGACGCGTATCCCGAACTGCCGATGGCGGCATACAACGTCAGCGGCGAGTATTCGATGATCAAAGCCGCCGCGCAAAATGGCTGGGTGGACGAAGCAAAGGTCACGCTCGAAACGCTCACGTCCATCAAGCGCGCAGGCGCGGACGTCATCATTACCTATCACGCCGTGGACGCGGCGCGATGGTTAAGTGCGTAATTGGTAAATGGTAATTACCATTTACCAATTACCAACAAAGAGAACAAACATGACTTTAGAAACCCTTGCCCCCCGCGCCGCCGCCGAGCGGCAATATCAAAACGAACGCATGATTCACGCGGACTTCGACATGGCGCCTTTTACCATTGCCTGGGAAGTGACGCGCGCCTGCGCTTACGCTTGCGTCCATTGCCGCGCCGATGCGCAGCACCGGCGTGACCCGCGCGAACTTTCAACGGATGAAGCCAAAGCCTTGATCGAACGACTCGCGGCGTTTGGCAATAACCCCATTTTGATCTTCACAGGCGGCGACCCGATGATGAGACCCGACCTGTTCGAGTTGATCGCTTACGCCACCGAGCGCGGATTGCGCTGCTCGCTCACACCCACCGCGACCGCTTTGCCAACGAAGGAACGGCTCGAAAAAGCACGCGATGCGGGTATTCGTCGCGTGGCACTTTCTTTGGATGCGCCGCGACCTGAGATCCACGACGAGTTTCGCAAGGTCAAGGGCTCATGGCAACGCACTATGGACACGCTCCATCGCGCACATGACGCGGGATTAAGCGTTCAGGTCAATACCACGGTTGCCAAACACAACATTGACATTTTGCATGAGATGGTTCCGTTCATTCAGGAAGTCGGCGCGGTGCAATGGTCTGTGTTTTTCCTTGTACCTACAGGACGCGCAATGGTTGAGCAAATGATCTCTGCTGAACAGCATGAGAAAATTTTCAACTGGCTGTACGAACTTTCGCAAAACGCGCCCTTTGACATCAAATCCACCGCTGCGCCGATGTACCGCCGCGTGGCAATCGAACGCAAACGCGCCGAGAAAACGGGTGCACCTGTCACCTTCCAGAGTGCGGGATTCCAATACGCGGACGGACTCCACCGCCCGACCAAAGGTGTGAACGATGGCAATGGCTTTTTATTCATCTCGCACATCGGCGAAATTCAGCCGAGCGGATTCCTCCCTGTCACCGCGGGCATGGTGCGTGAGCATGACGTGGTGGATGTCTACCGCAATCACCCAATTTTCAAAGACCTGCGCAATCCCGAAAAATACAAGGGACGCTGTGGTGTTTGCGAATACCGCGATGTGTGCGGCGGCCAGCGCGGGCGCGCGTACGGTGTGACTGGAGATTATCTAGAGAGTGATCCGGCCTGTGTCTATGAGCCGTCCGAAAAAACCTGGCAGACAACTCCTGGCTTGTAATTCATGTCGCGCAGCCTGGTGCCTGTTTACCGCAAGGAGGAACCACCAAACAAAGCTGACAAACTTTTCCATCACCCTACTCATTTCACCAGCCAAAGAAAAGGAGATTTACCAATGTTCAAACGTATCAGTTCGTTAGTTCTGGCAGTAGTATTGCTCCTCACGCTGAGCAGAGTGTCTGCCACCAAAGCCGCTCCGGCGTCTGGCGTTGTTCCGGGACAATACATCGTTGTCTTTAAAGACACGGTGTCGCGCCCTGCCGATGCCGCCAGCGAAATGGCCCGCACGCACGGTCTGGGATTGCTGCATACCTATAATTTCGCCATTAAAGGCTATGCGGCAACGATCCCTGCGGCGCGCCTGAATGCGGTGAAGGCCGATTCGCGCGTTCTGTTTGTGAGCGAAGACCGCGTAGTGTCCATAGGCGCCCAAACCCTGCCCACGGGCATAGACCGCATTGACGCAGAGCAGACCGCCACCCACACCAACAAAGGCACGGGCGTTAATGTCGCTGTTATTGACACTGGCATCAACTTAACCCACCCGGACCTGAAAGCCAACATTGTTGGAGGCAAGAATTGCTCAACGGGCAAAAGCTACAGCGACGGCAACGGTCACGGCTCGCACGTGGCAGGCACCATTGCCGCCGGTAACAACACAGAGGGCGTGGTGGGCGTGGCGCCCGAAGCCAAACTGTGGGCGGTGCGCGTGCTCAACAACGCGGGTTCGGGAACCT
>CAYJLS010000156.1:0-9301 GCA_964371065.1 uncultured Anaerolineaceae bacterium
TCCATCGAGGAAGTCCCCGCGAAAGTGGAATCGTTGCAAGATGAAGTCGCCGATCTCAAAAAAGAACTCGCCAACCTACGCGCGCAACAGGCTCTTTCAACCTTCAACCTTCAACTTTCCAACGTTCAACTCGTCAAAGATGTCAGCGTGCTGGCGCTTGAAATCCCCGACTCCACCGTGGACACCCTGCGTATGCTCGCCGACAAGTTCCGCGAGAAATATCCGCATGCGGGCGCGGCCGTTCTGGTCACAGGATCAACCGTAATCGCAGTCCTGACCGAGGATCTCGTCAAGCGCGGCCTCAAAGCAGGCGACCTCATCACCGGCATTGGCGGCAAAGGCGGCGGACGTCCGAATCTCGCGCAGGGCAGTCTGCCTGATGGTAATGTCGCGGAGGCGTTGTCCAAAGTCGCAAAAGCAGTCGAAGAGAGAGTGAAATAGTCGCGCCCATGAAACGAAAACTTCCCGAACATGGCTGGTGTTTTGTGTGCGGAAGCGAGAATCCGCACAGCATGGGATTGACCCTGTGGGTGGACGACGAGGGCGTGATGACCTCCGAGTTCACGCTCGACAAGACGCACCAGGGACCTCCCCAGCACGCGCATGGCGGCGCGTCCGCGGCGATATTGGATGAGGCCATGGGGCTGGTCGTTTGGGCGGCGGGCTTGCAGGTGGCGGCGGTCAATATTGAGATCAATTACCACAGACCCCTGCCTTTGTTTCAACCCCTGAGACTGGAAGCGCGCATCACCCAAAAAGACGAGCGCAAGATATTTTCGACCGGCGAAATCTGTTTGCCGGGCGGGGAGATCGCCGTCAGTGGGAGAGGCATTTACGTCATCGCACCGCAGTTGTTCGAGCAAAGCGTGTTTTCAAAAAAGTTAGGCTCCTCACCGCAGGCATAAAGTTTCCATCCGATGAAATCAAACTATTTGAATAGAGCGCTCGCGGCGATCCGTTCCCTGGGATTTTCAATCGCCACACTCCCGCTGGCAATCGTTCTTTTGCTTGCCGCGGCCTTTGGCTGGTTCGTCCCGTCCCTGGGATTCTACTGGGACGATTGGGCGTTCATTCTCACCGGCAAAATGCAGGGGCTGGGGGTGTTCTGGCAATACCACCAATATGACCGCCCCTTGTCGGCCTGGATCAATGTTATACAGTTCCCCTGGGTGGGAACGAATCCGGTCGCGTGGCAGGTATTTGCGCTCGGCTTGCGCGGGCTTACCGCCCTCCTCGTCGGGTGGACCGTTCGCCTGTTATGGCCTCAGCGCGCCCGTGAGGCCGCCTGGACGGCTTTGTTGTTTGCAGTTTACCCGGTCTTTACGCAACAGCCGATTGCAGTCACGTACACCCAACATTGGACGTGCTACATTCTATACCTGCTCTCCCTGGCGCTGATGATTCTGGCGTTTCGAAATCCGCGCCGCCATTGGCTCTACACCGGGTTGGCAGCGGGCGCGATGGGCTTGAACCTGTTTTCCATGGAATATTTCACAGGGATGGAATTTCTCCGCCCCGTAATTCTGTGGTTCCTCCTAAGCGCCCGTCTTTCCCCGAAGGAAACCGCGCGACAAGTCATATCCCGCTGGTGGCCCTACCTCGTTATCCTGGCCGCTTTTGTCATCTGGCGCGTGTTTTTCCTGCGCCTGCCCTCCGACGATCCGAACCAACTCCGCCTCGCGCGGGAATTCGCGGCGGATCCCGTCTCTGGGTTGAGGACTCTGTGGCAATTTGCCTGGCAGGACACGCTATACATCCTATTCACTGGTTGGGCGCCCTCTGCCTTTACAAATGTCCGCGCGTTGGCGGTTGCCGGCGCGACCGCTTTGTTGACGGTGGGGTATCTCTCAAAGTTAAAGATAACGTCCGGGGACGGCGAGGCCGGCTCGAGGTCCTGGGCGATGCGGGCGATGTTGCTTGGGTTCTTGTCCGTTGTCCTCGCTCCATCCCCGGCCTGGTTGACGGGCAAGCAGGTTGTCGTTGGCGCGTACAGCAGTCGTTTTGCCCTGCCTGCCTTGTTCGGCGCCAGCCTTTTGGCGGTGGCTTTGCTGACGATGTTATTCTCGAAACAGTCTGTCAAACTGGCTGCCTTTGGGGTCTTGATCGCACTGGCGGTTTTGTTCCACTACGATAATGCGGCGCGCTACATTGTTTCGTGGGAACAGCAAAAAAGTTTTTACTGGCAGATGTTTTGGCGCGCGCCCTCCATCCAGCCCAACACCCCCATATTGTCGGATGGGGAGGTTTTAAACCTGGTCGGTTTTTACTCGACGACCGCAGGCTTGAACCTGTTGTATGGCGAAGGGCGCGATCCCGCCGACCTGGAATATTGGTTTTTCAATTTGGAGAACAAATATGACGCGTCCACGAAGGCCTTGGAATCGAAGCGCCCGTTCTCACCCGCGTTCCGCAACTGGCGGTTTACGGGGAGGGTGCAGGACAGCCTTGTGATAGAAAATAGCGGAAACACTTGTGTTCGGATCGTGGAAGATGGACGCCCCGAAAACGAACTGCTCTCATCGTTATTGCGCGGGCTGGCTCCCGCCTCTAATTTGGATCGCATCCAACTTGACGGGGCGGCGGCCGCGCCTCCCGAAGATGTTTTTGGCCCCGAGCCGGTTCACACGTGGTGTTATTATTATCAAAAGGCGGAACTTGCGCGGCAATTCAGCCAATGGGATGAAATCGTCCGCCTGGGGGATGAGGCGCGCGGACAGGGCTTTACCCCAACGGAACCTGCTGAATGGTTCCCGTTCATCGAAGGGTACGCATTGGGCGGCGACCCGGCCCAGGCGGAGGCATTGACGCGCGAGATCCGCGCCGCGGACTCGACTTATGATCCTTTGCTCTGTTTGTTATGGGATGGAATTGTGAGACGGAATTCCGAAAACCGGGAACTCGTCGAATTGCAAACGAGAGTTGGCGCGTTTCTTGCCTGTCCTGTGAGGTAATTGAACCTGTTGGTATAATTTTCACGCTTCCAATTAATAGTTCTTTTTAGGGTTCGCAAATAAACAACTTCCCGCAGGCCGTCATTGCGAGCGTTCGTTGCGAAGCAATCCCCACCGTTTTCAGGAGATTGCTTCCCGAAGGTCGCAATGACGGGTACGACAGGTAGTGAGGGAAGTAAATAATTTATGAACCCTTAGTGTCTGCAATTCTTTATGCCCAAAACCATCCCCGATTTTCTTGAACGCCGCCTGCCCGCCCGGACTGAGATATTTCTCGCGCTTTCCCTAGCGGCTTTTCTTGTTTTTACCTGGTCGTTGCGCGCCTTCTTCTTTAGTCTCCCCGCATTTCTACTTTCCCAAACCCTGGGGGAAATCCTGGTTGTCGTCGCTTATATGCTGGCATTTGCCCTGCTCGAGACTCTTTTTATGATGTTTACCATGCTGGGACTGGCTGTCATCCTGCCGGGATGGCTTTTGAAAGAAGGGTTCTCCTATAAGGCCTCCTTCTTTTTTCTGGCTTCCAGTGTAATTTTTATTCGTCTTCAATATGGTTTAACCAATCAACCGACACTCAACTTCCTGTTTCGCGAACTCGGGCTTATCCTTGTGCTTTGGCTCATCCCTGTCCTGCTGACGCGTACCATAAGCATTGTTCGCAAGATCGTCCTCGATATCCTTGACCGCCTGACGATTTTTTCGTATTTGTATCTTCCGCTGGGGGTTATTTCCCTGGTTGTGATATTGATCCGGCTAATATGGTGAACTGAATGACGACAGATTCAAAGTTTTCGCGCCGCGATTTCCTGAAACTAATGGCATTGGCGCCGGCCGCGCTGGCCGCGCAGCCTCTTCTCTCCCTCCCGGCCAAGAGATTGGATTCCACGATGCCGAATGTTTTGGTATTCGTCTTCGACGCGTGGACGGCCTCCAACGTTCAATTCTATGGTTATCCCCGTCTCACCATGCCGAGCCTGGAGCGATTCGCGGAGCGGGCCTTTGTTTATCACAATCACTATTCAGCCGGTTGTTTTACAGTCCCGGGGACAGGCTCCTTGTTGACTAGTCTGCATCCGTGGACTCACCGCGCCTTCCAGTTGACCGCGGGCGGGATTACAGACGCGCATCAGGATCACAATATTTTTACCGCGTTCTCGAAGACCCATGCTACGTTTGGGTACGCGCAGAATCCATACGCCGACATTTATCTCCAGCAGTTCGGGAATTCCATTGACAGGCGCCTGCCGATGGAAAAATTCAACCTGGAGCGCGCCCTGTTCTCCAGCATGCCCATCTTTGAAAATGACGCGCGCATGGCGTTTTTGAGCATCGAAGATAAAATCCTGCGCAACAGCAAAGGGCCAAGCGGATCTGTTTATTTCGCGGACCTATGGCGTTTATTCGGGATCGGCAAAGATACCTATTTCCGCAAAAAGTATCTTCGAAAATACTATTATGGACTTCCTGCCGCCGGGAGTGGCTCTTTCCTGGTTGACAAAGTAGTCAATGGGGCGATAGCGGAAATCCAGCAGTTTTCCTCTCCCACGCTGGCTTACTTCCACTTTTTCCCGCCGCACGACCCGTACGCGCCCAAAAGGGAATACGCCGCTTACTTCGACGATGGCTGGAATCCGCCCGACAAACCGATCCATCCGGTCTCCCACTCGCGCCGACCACTGGACGAAATCCACACCAATCGCCTGCGCTACGATCAGCACCTTGCATCCTGGGATTCCGAGATCGCACGCCTGTTCGACTATCTGGAAACATCCGGCATATTGGACAACAGTATCGTAGTGATTACTTCCGATCACGGGGAGCTTTTCGAGCGCGGCGAGGTTGGGCATATGACCGCCTTGATCTCCAAACCAATTGTGTGGGTTCCACTGTTGATCTCCTTACCCGGACAGACCCAGCGCAAGGACATCCACGCTTTCACCAGTAGTGTGGACGTTCTCCCAACCCTCGCCAGCCTGGCAGGTGCGGAGTCTCCCTCCTGGTCGGAGGGGCGGCTCCTGCCCGGCTTGGGCGGAGATGAGGATCCGGATCGCGGCATTTATTCCATGGACGCAAAGTCCGCCTCCTCCTTTTCAGCCATTGATAGTATTTCCATTTCCCTGGTGAAACAGGGACACCGCCTGGTTTACTATAAACATACAAACTTTACGGGTTTTGAATTCTACAACCTGGAAGAGGATCCGGAAGAGATGAACGACCTGTTCCCGTCCAAACCGGCATTAGCAATTCAAATGAAAGCTGAACTGTTACAGAAGATTGAAGAGTTCAATCGCCCATACCGAAAGTAAAATTCTTCGAAACGATGGATGATGCCGGGAAAAATTCATTCATCTGGCCTGCAAAACTGAGGTTCAAGAACAAGATTTAAATCCCCGGTATGCCCTGATGGGTACGCGCGCAAAGGTTGCCAGTTCGGGCTGCAGAATCTTCGCGAAGCATCCTTGTGGGACCAGATTTTTCCCAAAGTCGGGAGACTTTGGACTCCGTGCCTGACATGGTTTGCGTGCGCACCCTGACGGACGTCAACGTCTCTACGACTGGTATAATCCTGACGATGAACCGACGCTTCTTTCTCACGGTTAGCCTGGTCGCGGTTACCCTGGCCTTTTTCTTCGGGCTGACGCTTCCCGCGCAGGCCTCGCCCCGTCCGCAGTTGCCGCAATATGCCACGCCCACGCCCGGCCCCGACGGGCGCATCCTCTACATTGTCCAGGCGGGGGATAGTTGCATCAGCATCTCGCTCAAAGCAGGCATTTCGATGGAACTTTTACTGGGGCAGAATCCCACCCTGGATTGCAACCTGGTTGTCATCGGGCAATCACTCCTGCTCGGCATGGGCGGCCCGGCGGCTTACACGCCCACGCCCGGCCCTTCGCCCACGCCCACCATTGCCCCTCCCTCACCCACGCCTTTTGCCGGGACGACCGAGGTTTGCATCCTGCTGTATGACGATTTCAACGGCAACGCCCTGCGCGAGACAACCGAGCTGGGACTGGCAGGCGGGGAAGTGAGCGTGACCGACATCAACGGCGCGTACTCGAAGACGGAAAGCACCATCAGCGCCATTGACCCGGATACGGAAGAGTCGGTACGCACCTGTTTTGCCGATGTGCCGGAGGGCACGTTCAACATCAGCATGGCCGCCCCGGAAGGTTATAACCCGACCACGGATATTTCCTACCGGCTGGAAGTGAAAGCCGGCGACCGTGCCTTCGTGGATTTCGGCGCGCAGTCGAAAAGTGTGCAGGCCGTGGCCCCGGAGGAACCCGGCCAAACCAGCAACTCGCCGTTGATGGGCATTCTCGGCGCAGTCCTTTTGTTGGGCGGTCTGGGGATGGGCTGGTATGCCCTGCGGCTGAGGAAACCAGCCAGCAAATTCGGCGGGGGCAAGGGGATGCTGAGGAAATAATAGTAGAGCGAGATACTATCTCGCTCTACAAAATTCGGGGGTCATTCCCAAGTCCGCTCGTCGCGGATGGGAGGAGCATCGGGTGGGATACTTTCCCCCGGCACCGATTTAACTTCCAGTTGGAATTTGATGGCCTCGTGCGCCGCCGTGGCGATGGCTGAAATATCCGCGCCGGGCTGGCAGACCACGTGCAGGGTCAGGTAGTCCTTGTGTTCCCTGCGAGTGACGACCGCCTGCCAGCGTGTGACTTGCGGGAAGTTCGCCATCACTTCGCGCAACTGCCGCGGATGCAGGAACATGCCGCGCACTTTGACGGCGTCGCCGACGCGTCCCTGCCAGCCCATCAGGCGCGGCGTACTCCGTCCGCAGGGACAGGGGTCAACATTGAGGGAGGAGAGATCGCCGGTGCCAAAGCGGACCAGGGCGTAGGCGGGGTTATCGAGTGTGACAACGATTTCGCCGGTCTGTCCGGGCGGAAGCGGCTGTCCACTATTGATGTCGCAGACTTGAAGGATGGCATCTTCGGGCAGGTGCCAGCCGTTTTCCTGCTCACATTCAAAGCCCAGGTTGCCGCACTCGGCTGTTCCGTATCCCTGGCGCGCGATGCGGACGCCGTGTTCATTCAACCATGCGCGCAGAGAGGGTGGAAGAGGTTCGGCGGTGAAAAATGCTTTTTCGATGAATAATTCCAGGTGAAGTTCAGCGGCTTTTTCGATCAAGGCTTTCAAATAAGAAGGCAAACCCACATAGGCGTTGACCTTCAAGTCGTGCAGAACGTGCACTTGTTGTTCCTGGTTTCCCACGCCGCCGGGAATGACCGCGCAACCCGCGGCCCACAAGCCTTCTTCGAACATGGCTCCCGCCGGTGTGAGATGATAGCCGAAGCAATTCAATGCCACGTCGCCGGGGATGAATCCAGCCGCTTGCAATGCGGATTTCCAGCGCCAATAATCGGGGACACGCGATTCGGGGTCGTAGATGGGACCGGGGGATTGGAACAGCCGTTTGAGTTCGCCGGGAGGAATGGCCAGGAACCCGCCCAGGGGAGGATCAACCTTTTGGATTTCGGCCAGGTCGTCCTTGCGGATGACGGGCAGGGCGTTCAGGTCGTCGGGGGTGCCGATGGATTCGGGGGCGAGGCCGGCGTCCGTTAAACGGCGGGCAAACCCGGGGGCGCGTGAGGCGAGATGGGGGATGAGTTCGGAAAGGTTCATTGGTTGGATAGTTGGGTAGTTGGGTAGTTGGGTAGTTTGATAGTTGGGAGTTAGGTGGTTAGATAGTTGCGCGAAGCGGTCGGATAGTCGGAAACCCTGAACTAACGAACTACGAAACTACAAAACTATAAAACTACAAAACTACGACAGCCAGCGTTTGCGGCGTTTGTAGTGCTTGACATCGCGATAGGATTTGCGCGCGCCGACCTCGGTGAGTCCCAGATAGAATTCGCGCACGTCGGCATTTTCACGCAAATCCGCCGGATAGCCTTCCAGCACGATGCGGCCGCTTTCCATGATGTAGGCATAATCGGCGATGCCGAGGGTGAGGTTGGCGTTCTGTTCGACGAGCAGGATGGTGGTCTTCTGTTCTTTGTTGATGCGTTTGATGATGTGGAAGATTTCCATCACCAGCAGAGGCGCCAGGCCGAGCGAGGGTTCATCGAGCATGACCAGTTTTGGTTTTGCCATGAGGGCGCGTCCGATGGCCAGCATTTGCTGTTCGCCGCCGGAAAGGTAACCGGCTGTCTGGTGGCGGCGGTCTTTCAGGCGCGGGAAGTATTCGTAGATCAGGCCGATATCGTGAGACAGGTTGAGTTCGCGGCGGGTGTAGCCGCCGGCGGTCAGGTTTTCTTCGACGGTCAGGTGCTCAAAGACGCGGCGGCCTTCCATGACCTGGAAAATACCGGAGCGGACAATGTCGGAGGCATCCTTGTGATGGATTTTTTGGCCGAGGAATTCAATCGTGCCGTCGGTTACTTCACCGTCTTCGGCTTTGAGCAGGCCGGAGATGGCTTTGAGCGTGGTGGATTTTCCCGCCCCGTTCGAGCCGAGCAGGCCGACGATTTTTCCTTCCGGCACTTGCATGGACATGCCTTTGAGCACCAGGATGACATCGCTATAAATGACTTCGACATTGTTGAGAGTGAGCATGGTTCAGTTTCCAGTGGTCGGTAATCAGTGAACAGTGAACAGTGGACAGTGGGCAGTGAGCGGGTGAAGGCCCACTGCCCACCAATTTACCACTAACCAATTACCATCTTACTCGGCAGAGATGAAGTCGCTGACCACTTTCCATACGCCGCCTTCAACCTTGAACAGGCGCAGGGAGGCGTTGCCTCTGTGACTGTCAGGGGCAAAGGAGATGGGTGCGGTCACGCCGCCGGTTTCAAAGCCCTGGATGGTTTCAAGCGCGGCGCGGATGTTTTCGCCGTTGACTTCCTTGCCATCCCGGATCACGCGGGCGATGCCTTCCGACATGACGGCCATAGTCCACCAACCCTGCGAGAAGTGCAGGCCTTTTTCGGCGAGGCTGCTGCCATTTGCCTTGAGCCAGGCGTCGGGATCATCGTGACCGGCCACAGGCGAGGAGGGCGGGGTGAAGGGGATGGTGCCCATCACGCCTTCGGCGGCGTCGCCAGCCAGTTTGACCAGGATTTCATCCGCGCACCAGTTGAGGCAGATGAATTGCGCGCCAAAGCCCTGGGTCTTGGCATCCTTGAGCAAAAGGGCGGCGGGGCTGGAGACGTTTTGGATGATCACGTAATTCGCGCCAAAGGTGGTTAACTGGGCCAATTCGGCCACAAAATCGGTCGCGCCCTTGGGCATGGCCAGGTTTGTGAAAGTGACGCCATTGGCATCCGCAAAGGCCTTGGCATCCGCTACCGGCGCCTGTCCGAAGGGGCTGTCGTTGTGGATCACTGCCACTTTGG
>CAYJLS010000157.1:0-9289 GCA_964371065.1 uncultured Anaerolineaceae bacterium
AAACTCTCATTCACTACACCTTGCCGGTTTTGACCGGCGCACAAGGGATGGCATGATTCGGCGGAAGATGCCACCCCTTCGGGGTTATGGGTGAACTATCCCCTGGTCTAGAATCAGTTCATCCCTTCGGGGTTCTGCATCATCCAAACAGCGCAATCAACACGATCCCCCCGAAAATTACCAGTGCCCCCACCAGCCGATAGCCTCCCATCTTCTCGCCCAAAAACTTCCAACCGAGGAACGCGCCGATCACCACGCCGACCTCGCGGATGGCTTCCGAGTAATTGAGCGGGGCGAAGGAATAGGCGAAAAGCGCGGTGGTGTACGCGACCACTCCCAGTACGCCGCCAAGCACGAGTCGCCAGGGTTGCTCGCGCCAGGCGCGGGCAAAGGCTCCCCATCCATAACGGCGGACAACTACAGGCGTGGTCAGAAACGGGACCAGCGCGAACATCGAAAGCGCGTACGGTAACGCTGAGTCCGGATGTTGCTTGACGGCCGTCCCATCCACAATCGTATAAACCGAAATGATGAACGCGACGCCCAGCGCGAGGAAAATCCCTTTCAGGTGCGGTTTGTTTTCATGGTTTTGGAGCAGGCTGGTCGCGCCGATGAATCCCATTCCCAACACGATGAGCAGGATGCCGAACAGCCCGCCTGTGGTGGGAATTTCATGCAGGAAGAGCGCCGCCCAAACCGCCAGCAACGCGGGCGCCGCGCCGCGCGCAATGGGATAGATCAGCGAGAAATCATGGTCGGTGTAGGCGTACATCAGCAGGAGGAAATACAGCATTTCGAGGATCGTGCTAAGGCTGGCAAACAGCCACATGGAACGCGGCGGCAATCCCACAAAAAAAATGGCGACGATGGCCGCCGCGCCGCCGAGAAGCACCTGCCAGTTCATGGCAACGTACTTGACCTCGGACTGCTTGAGGATCAAGTTCCACAGGGCGTGCATGAAAGCGGACGTCAGCAATAGGATGATGGCGAGGGTGGGCATGGATTATCTCAGGAAGGCGAGCAGGCGTTGGTTGACTTCGTCCGCCGCGTCGTGCTGGACCCAGTGGGTGGCGCGGTTAAAACTGACGAGTTCCCCGCGTTCGCACAACTCGATGGATGGTTGCGCCATCTCGAAACTGAGCGCCAGGTCGCGCTTGCCCCATAGCATCAGCGTGGGGACGGTGACTCGTCGCGGCGCGGATTTTGTGAACGCGGCGCGCAGTCCGCGGCGGACGACGGCGCGGTACCAGTTCAGCATCCCTGTCAGCGCGCCGGGTTGGGCCCAGGCTTTTTTGTATTCGGCCACATCCTGTTCGCTGAATGTGCCGCGGCGTCCCGACTGGACGAGCATCTTAGCCAGCGCGTCGAAGTCCTTTCGACGCAGAATCCACTCGACGAGGATCGGGATTTGAAAGAAGTACACGTACCAGGATTTTCTTCGCTGGGTGGAATTGGAAAGCACGAAACGCGTCATCACATCGGGATGTGGGACGTTGAGGATAGCAAGTTTCTCCAGCCTTTCGGGGAATTGGATCGCCACCGTCCACGCCACCGCCGCGCCCCAATTGTGACCGACCAGCCGCGCCTTCTGGATGCCGAAGTGGTCGAGCAGGCCGATCACGTCGCGGGCGAGCACGTCCACATCGTAGGCCGCGACGCCCTTTGGTTTATCGGACAGGTTGTAGCCGCGCTGGTCAGGGACGATGACGCGGAAGCCTGCCGCGGTCAGCGCGGGGATTTGCTTTCGCCAGCCATACCAGAATTCGGGAAAGCCGTGCAACAAAACGACCGACGTTCCGTTTTCGGGGCCGTCGGTCATCACGTGAAGTTTGATGTTGTTGGTTTGGATGAATTGGCTTTGCACCCCGCTAGTATATCGCACAACAACTTTCGTCATTGCGAGACGGTGTTCTTCCGTCGAAACAATCTCCTCGCGGGAGCGGAGATTGCTTCGGGTGGTCTCGATACGGTCTCGAAAAACACTCGACCTACTCGACCACCCTCGCAATGACGAAACCATCACTTGTAAATCGGAATTCTCGCCCCCGTCACCTTCGATGCATCCTCCGAGCAAAGATACATCATCACCGCGACGATCTCGGCGGGAGTGGTGCCTTTGCCCGTCCCCTTCGCGTCTATGGATTGGACGTGGATGATGTTGGCGGTGACACCCTGCCCGCGCGTCTCCTCCGCCAGCGTGGTGACGAGCGCTTCCTGCGCGGCTTTGCCCGCCGCGTACGCGCCCATCTTTGCCGCGGGATGAACCGTCAGCGGGACGGACAGGGTGAGGACGCGCCCCCAGCCGCTGGCGACGAGGCGCGGAACGAATGCCTGGAACAAGTTGAACGTTGTCCACGCGTGCTGGTTGAGCATGAAGGTCAAATCGTCCGGGCTGGATTCGGGAATCGTCTTCCCACCCGTCCAGCCGCCGACGAGATGGATGAGGGCGTGGACTCCGCCAAATTTAACGGCAACAGCCTCGGCGGTCGCGTGAAGCGTCGGCGCGTCGAGCAGGTCAATGACGCGGGTGTAGAGTCGCTCGGAGGGCAGGTTTAAGTCGCGGACGAGGGAGTCCAGTTTTTCATGATTGTGATCGAGCAATGCCAGCGAGTGGCCGCGTTCCGCGAATGTGCGCGCGGCCAGGTTGCCGAGCGCGCCCGTCGCGCCGGTGATGACGATGACGCGCTTATTCATGTCTCACCTGCCAGGGCGCGGGCGTCATGTCTTCCACAATCGGGAGGTCGCTCTGTTCTTCGAGATGCTGGCGTCCCGTGAAGTCAAGCATGTGCCCCGATTTGGCGGCCTTGGTTTCGAGATAGAAACGGTTGTGCACGTTGCTTGCCATGATATGCGGGATGCGGTCGCTGACGGTGATGCCGTAATCGGTGAGTTGCTGAATCTTTTTCGGGTTGTTGGTGATGAGGCGGACGGAGCGAACCTTAAGAGACATGAGCATGTGCGCGGCCACGGCGTAATCGCGTTCATCGTCGCGGAAGCCGAGGGCAAGATTGGCCTGCACGGTGTCGAGGCCGTCGTCCTGCAAACTGTAGGCGCGGATCTTATTGATGAGGCCGATGCCGCGTCCCTCCTGGCGCATGTAGAGCAGGATGCCGCGCTCCATCTTGCCGATCATTTTCAGCGCGGTTTCCAATTGGTCGCGGCAATCGCAGCGAAGGGAACCGATCACGTCGCCGGTGAGACATTCGGAGTGCAGGCGCACGGGCACATCCGCCGCGCCGATCACGTCGCCGTGAGTGATGGCAACGTGTTCCTTGCCGTCGCGGTTATTCTCGAAGGCAACAATGTGAAAATCGCCGAAGCGCGACGGCAGTTCGGCCATCGCCACAATACGGACGCAAACCTTGTCCCGCCCCAGCCCCTCGCATTCGTGGTCGGGATCGTTCTGCAAAAGCGTGTGCAATTGTTCGTGCATGGTGGTTGTCATTTTGACCTCTCCACTTGATATTGTAGTACAACCCCGCCGTCTGCGTGGACTTCGCTGTGGACGAGTTTCAACGGGACGGCTTCGCCTCGCGCGACGCCCGAGCCTGCCGCGGCCGTGGGAGCGGATTCGCCCCCGAAGATCATCGGCGCGACGTACACAGAGAGTTCGTCCACAAGACCAAGGCGGAGCAGTTCGAAATTGAGCGTACCGCCGCCCTCGACCATCAGGCGTTGCACGCCCAGTTCTTTCAGCGTACGCAAGGCGTGTTCCAAATCGACGCGCGGGTTGTGGTGAACGTATACTTCGACATTGCGGGATCGCAAGATTTCAACTTGGGTCTTAGATGTCTGATCGGTGGTAAATATTACGATGCGCGCAGGACCAACATTGAGGAAATTGGATTCAGGTTTGACATCCGCTTTTGTGACGACGCCCACTTTGATGGGATTTGCCGACAGTCCGCGCACCACGCGTTCGGCGCGCAGCGCTTCGCTCTTGACCGTCAGCTTGGGATCCTCGTCGAGTAGAGTCCGCCCGCCGACCATGACCGCGTCGGCTTCGGCGCGCAGACGGTCCACGCGCGCCTTGTCCAACGCGGACGAGATGGCCGCGCCCTTGCGCTCGTAGGTGTCCATCTTTCCGTCCGCGGTGACGGCGATGTTGATGAAAACAAAAGGTCGGTTCATATTTTTAGTTCGGACTCCAAAGTCTCCAGACTTTGGATGCGTTGGCAGTGACTGCAAAGTCAGGCTCCACAGGCGTGCTTCGCGGAGACTTCAGAGTCCAAGTCTAATATAGTTTACGTTCAGATGTCGGGAATTGGATTGCCCAACTACCGAATTGCGCAACCGCAAAACTCTCTAACCGATCCTCACCGATCTCATCGAAATGGATCCCCCCATCACCTTATCCGCGAAGAAGGAAACCTTGTCGGTTTCATCGCGTAGCGCGAGCGAGTACAGCAACGGGAGATAATGTTCGGCGCTGTTGATGGCGAGGGACGCGGTCTGGTCGCCTTTTTCAAAGTGGACGATGGGGTCGTGATCGTTCTGCTCGATCCAGTTTGCCACGCGTCTGTCGAAGTCTACGGCCCAATCATAGGCAGAATCGTCCATGCGCGCCATCCGCAGGTTGTGGACGATGTTGCCGCTTCCGACGATCAGCACGCCTTCCTCGCGCAATTCCTTCAACTGGCTGGCAACTTCGTAATGCTTCTGCGGCTCAATGGTCGCGTCGAGGGACATTTGAATGACGGGGATATTCGCCTGCGGGAACAGCCGGCGCATGACCGACCACGTGCCGTGATCGAGTCCCCAATCCAGATCATCCTTCACTTCGGTGGTCTTGATGATGCGGCGCACCTGCTCGGCAAGGTCGGGCGCGCCCGGCGCGTCGTAGCGCACTTCGTACAGTTCGGGCGGGAAGCCGTACATATCGTAGATCATGCGCGGCTTGTCCATGGCAGTGACCAGCGTCCCGCGCGTCACCCAATGCGCCGAAACGCAAATGATGGCGCGCGGCTGGGGCAGGGACTTCCCCGCTTCGATCCAGGCATTAGAAAAGTCATTCACTTCGATGGCGTTCATCGGGTTGCCATGACCGACGAACAGGACGGGCATTTTTGCAGTCATTGTTTTTTTCCTTCTGGACACAGATCTCACGGAGCGACACAGATTTTTATTTCATCTTTCTTCTTTCCTTTGTGCTCCTTCGTGTCCCTTTGTGGTTAAGAATTTGCTCTTGCGCGGACATCTTCCAACACATCCGCGATGGTTTGATTCGACAACGAACCATGCAAAGCCTTCTCCGCCTCGGCGAAGACCTTATGCAACGAGTCGCGGATATTTCCGCCGATGGGACAATCTGGATTCGGGTGCGCGTGCATGGCGAGTAAATCCTCTTCGCGGACCGTCTCGAAGACCTTGAATAGCGTGATGGACGCGGGGGTCTTCTTCAACCACCAGCCGCCGTTGACCCCAGGCCGCGACTCAACTAGTCCGCTCTCGCGCAGGGAGGCCATCACGCGGCGGATGACAACGGGATTCGTGTCCACGCTGGAGGCGATCTCCTCCGAGGTGAGCAGACCTGTCCCGTTTGCGGCGAGCAGGGTGAGGATGTGCAGTGCGACCGAGAAACGCAGGTTGGTGGTCATATTCGTAACAATTATAGTTACAAATACGAGAGAGTCAAGATAAAGCAGAAAACTTTAACGGAACGCTAACAAAAGCCCTTCCCCATTTGAACAAGGGAAGGGCAAAAGAGCAAATCAACTCAAACGACAGAAATTAGTTTTCCTTGTGTGCCTGCGCGTAAATTCTCAAGGCCGCGGCAAGGAATTCCTGATAATGGTCGCCCTGCGCCTTGAACCATTGCGCGACTTCAGGTTCGATTTCCACTGTGACTTTGACTTTTTCCTTCGGCATTCGCCACTTTGCAGACGCAAAAAATTCATCGGCCAGAGGCGGAATGTCCGAGGTATCAATCATATCGTCGGTCATGGCATCAAAACGAGCCAAATCGGTTTTTGAATTCTTGTTCATATTTTTTGCGCTCATCTGTTGTCGCTTTTCTAAATGAAATAACTCGAATGGTGTTTTCGTCTGGTTCGGTAAATACGATTACCACAACGCGATTGTCCATCAGGCCAATACCAGTCCAGCGATCTTCGCCATAATCTTTGCGTTCATCCATGCCAAGCAACATTGGCGAATCAAAAACCTGGGCGGTATCAGCAAAATCCAAGCCATGCTTCTTAATATTGATCTCGTTCTTGCGCCTGTCCCAGACGAGTTTCATAAACAGAGTATAGCCTTAACTGAATTACGAAGCAAGTCCAATTTAATGCGGATTCGCAAAATACGCCGCGATCAAATCGGTGATATCCTTGGTGGTGTGCTGGCGCAGGATGGTGAAGAAATCATCCGCAGTCGCGCGGCGGTGGGACATTTGCGCGGCGTAATCCTTGAGGAAGGCGTGGAAGGCTTGGTTGCCTTTTTCAAAGCGGATGACAGGATGAAGTCCAGAGACTCCCGCCCCCGCGCTAATTCATCACCAGCGAGACGCCGAGCGATAGCAGGAACATCAAAACTTCCAGCCCGAACAACGCGGCGAAGATGTAGACCATCACCATCCAGGCGGATGCGCCGCCCGTGGATTGGCGCACTTCCTGCCCCTCGCTCAACTGGCGCAGGATCAGCGCGGCCTGCCCTGCGGGTTCGCGTCCCGCGCCGCCCGCCCAGATCAGCCGCGGGGATTCGACGGGGGAGACGATGACGCGTCCCTCGAACGCGGCGAGGAACGCTCGCAGGTTCTCCGGCGGATTGACCGCCAGGTCCGAGGGGACGACCGCCGCCCGCGCGGACGCGGCCTCTTTGGGGATGTCCGCGTCGGAGGCAAGCACGGTCAAGTCCAGACCCTCAGCCTGTTTCTTCGTTGCGAGCTGAATCGACTCCCCGAAGCCGCTCCCGGCGCGCTCGAAGGCCAGCGCCTGGAATTTTTCGTGGCGTTCGACCAGCGTGCGCGCCGCATCTGTCCCGTCGGCGCGCAGGCATCGGAGATGATAGACCAGCAGGATGGCGAACAAGGCCAGCAGTTGCAAGGCGTTGAGCAAGCCGGTCACGTCGAGCGGTTGAGTCCCCAACGCGGCCTGGAGCAGGCGGAAGACCGCCGTCACTGCGGAGATCATTCCGCCGATGACGGAGGCAAACAGGACGAGGTACAGGTAGGTTTTTCGCACCACAGACTGACGCGCAAATCCACCCGCGCTCCCCTGCGAAAGCGCCTGCGCCTGCACGCGCGGCCAGGTGGTGAGCCAGAGCGGCAGGCCGACAACCAACGCGGCGAGCGCGGCGGAGACGCGCGAGCGCAGGTCCGCGCCCCAGATCTGGCGGCCCACCCCAACGTCAAGGATGAACGAGACGAGCAGCGCCATCCCTACGAAGGCGGCAACGAGTCCCGCGAACGAGAGGATGTAGTAGTACAGCCGGCGCAGTCCGTCGCGGCGGGATTCGTCGCCGTGCGCGTCAATGTCGCGATGCAGCCAGCGGCCATAGTAAGCCCAGACAATGCCCAGCGGCAGGGCGATGGAGATCGCGCCGCTGACGCGTGAGACGAATTCGGACGCGGTCATGGACTCGCCCAATGCCCAGCGCAGGAATACGTTCGCCACGCTGCCGCTTGCCGAAAGGACGGTCGCCACGCCCGCCAGCGCCAGCAGGTAAAGCACGCCGAGGCGCAGGAGCGAGTCGCGCTCGCCTTTCTGGAGGAGCGCATCCTGGCAGGTTTTCCACGAGAAGTACCAGATGGGCGCGTCCACCAGCAGGAGCGACAGGCCGTTGATGAACAGGTCGCGGCTGTTCTGCCCGAGGGTGTCCGCGGGGATGTAGAGCAGGAAGCGGAGGATTTGCTGGGCGCCGAAGATGACCATCAGCAGGCTGTAGAGGTGCCAGAGGTAACGATACAGGCGGCGGATGTCGGCAAAGTTTTCGGTGTCGGAGAGGCTCGTCCAATCGCGGCGGAGCACGCGGATGAAGTACGCGGCCGCCAGGGCGTTCATCAGGATGGCGATCAGGTTGTCCGCCCAGGTCTGCGATCCGCCGAAGACGGCGCGATAGGGATCCAGCGCAGCCGAGGAGATCAGGGTGCGATCAAGGAGCGCCAGCGCGTTCTGTGTGACGGGGATGAGCGTGGCGAGGAGAATGCCGTACAGGAAGATCGCGCGCAGGGAGGCGGTATGCTCCTCCTCGTCCGCGGCGGAGGCGCGTTGCGCCCACGTCCAGTGCAGGGCGAAGATCGGCACGCCGACGAGGGTGAGCGACAGGGCGCGTGCCAGCGCGTCCGCGCCCGCGCTGATTTGGGTGGAGAAGATGCTTCGCAGAAGGCCGATCAGTCCCCACAGGACAACTTCAATGGTGATGAAGGCAACAGCGTAAAAGTACAAACGGCGAATTGTGCGCATGGGAACCTCCACGGTCAGGGCTTGTACGGGGCGGGCATGGGCGTAGACTGTGGATACCAGTCATACGACCAGAAATTATAGTAGGGCATTTGCTCGAGCTTCCATTTGCCATTCTGCTTGATTAGCACGGCCCGGTCTTCGTTTCGAGACCCGGACGAGAAGGGATCGCTGGAACCGTATTGGAGATAAACCGTGACAAAGGCTTCGTTACCGTTGATCTCCGCGGCGCCAACATCCAGGCCGATATTATCGGGGTTGACGTTATTTTGCAGGAAGGAGCGTTTGAATTGATCGAAGGTGGGTTTGCCATCCTTGTCCGCAAGGTAGGAGTAGGCTTTTTCGTAATCCCGCTGGTATACCGCCACCGCGTAATTTCGCACCACGCCTTCAGGCGTGTCTTCGGAGACATACGTTAGCGCGTTGTCCTTGCGGGTGAAGAAAAGCGCCAGCGCCAGAATCACCAGCGCGCCGATGCCGATCAAAATCCCCAGCAGGAAGCGATCTTGTTTCATGAGAACCGCCTTTCGTTAATTGGACTGAATCTGGCTTGATTGTATAGTCTTTGAGGGAAAAAGGCAAATGGGGAAAAAGAAGAAAGATGGCAACTTTCGGGCGTGGAAATTATGTCTTGCGCTTGACCGTCCGCATCCCTCACGGTAAAATGATGGCCGCGCGGGAGTCGCCAAGTGGTAAGGCATCAGCCTTCCAAGCTGATATCCGCGGGTTCGAATCCCGTCTCCCGCTCTAGTTTGTCGGTGTTCCAGTGTCAGGTGGTCAAGTGTCACGTGACACTGGAACAATCAGTTTATAGACGGGCCCGTGGCGCAGTGGTTAGCGCAGGCGACTCATAATCGCTTGGTCGCTGGTTCGACTCCAGCCGGGCCCAC
>CAYJLS010000158.1:0-9249 GCA_964371065.1 uncultured Anaerolineaceae bacterium
TGGGTTTGTTCGTGCAGCCTCCAATTCCCTGCGCCAGCGCCAGCCGCCTGGAAAGGCGAAATGAGATTTTGCAATTCAGGGACAATAAGTTTGGACGTTTCCGCGATTGAATCTTCCCATAGCGCCGCCAGGGTCTGATTATCAATGGAATAAAAACGGTCCATCGCGCCCAGGCGCATGAATTTCCTTCTGAGTGCAGGCGGCATCCTCTCGAAACCAACCTGAAGCGGAAGAAACACCTCGTTGAGCATTTCGTCGGGGATTTCCGGTTGTGCACTCTGCAGCAGTTCAAGCAATTCCCGGATCTGCATGTCGTGCAGCCGTTGAAAGGCGAAATACAAACTGAGCGGATTACCCTTCAACAATTCAACCAATTGACTAAACGCATCTTCATTATCGGCGGATAACTCCCTGTTAAAGAAGACTTTGAAATACCTTTTTGCCTCCCAGTCCGCGAATCCCGGCATGGCCAGCTGAAGAGAACGGGGATGAGCGATTCCCCGGGACACCCCCGGCATGCGGGTCGTGAGAATCATTGCGAACTGATTGGTCTTCTTTAGCGCATCCAGGATGGGCGATACATGCTCAACGCTTGCGACATTATCCACCAAAACAAAGCAATTTTGCCCCGATATCCGCATGCGAATTGCGCTGACCAGATCATCCTGCCTCATTCCGTATGCTGGAGCCATTCCGATTAGATCATCGTACCAGGCTCTCAGATGGGAGACGATTCCCTGTTCATTGAGGTAAAAGGTTCTTTGTGTCCCCAGGTTCTCCCATTGTTTCTTATTGCTGATTTGCTCAATCAGGGTGGTCTTTCCCGTTCCCGGTTGTCCATGAATAACGATTGGTTGCTTTGAGTTGATCGCCAGTGGAATGATCTCTTCGATCCTTTTCAGCAGATCGTTTCTCAGAAACAACTTCGTATTTCTCGGATAGCGGTTGTCTGGTTGCGGAATGTTATCCACCCTTTTGGGATCAGTGTACCCAAGAGATTCGAGCCAGTCGCGGTCAAGCAAGTCAACTAGGCTACGCGCCTCGCTTCCAAACTTTACCTTTCCAATGCAGCGTGCCAGGCCGAATACATCGTCAACGGTCTGAAACCCATCCGGCTTCTGCCAGAATAATGCGACGATCTTCTGAAAATCGTTGGGGGTAAACCGTCCGTGTGGATCCAGGAATTCGCCTTTGCACCAACGGGAGACCTTGGACTTGTTTGATTCAAACTTGTCCGGGTACAGTTTTTTCGCCAAAGCGGTCTGGGCGCCATGGCGCTTACTATGGAGAAAAGTAATTTCGGAAAGGTGGGTGATCATCTCCCCTGCCATTTGGGGATTTTCGGTTGGCAGATCTCTAATTTCCATGCTGATTCATCAATAATTGAAATTGGGAAGAGATTCCCAACATCCTTTGGGTGGGATATGTAAAAATTTCGCTCGCACATGGGTAAATTCTCTAAGGTTTACCCAATCTCAAACAACCAGGTGATGCAATGAAAATAGAAAAGTTATCCCCCGCCGAACAACAGCACGTCCTGCGCTGGTGGCCTTTGGCGAAGATGCTCCGCAGTGGTTTCCCCTGCTGGCAGGCTCCGTGGCGGAACTCAGGTTAGGATGTTTTTTGTCATTGTCCCCAGTCTCATCCGCGACAATCTTGAACATAAAGGATGGCAGGTGTTTTACGACATCCTTTACAACCTATGAAAACTTCCCGCCCATGCGCAACCGGTAGCGACATGAGGGAGTTTGGAGAGCAACTTATGCCAAAACCTGCTGATAATCTCGACTTTTCGCACAAAGAAGAGCGGTCTCATACAATAGAGAAACCGCGCTCCGCGTCGATCCCAGTTTCCTTACAAGACTGGCTGGTCCGTGTCTTACGGCGTCTGCTTTCCACCAAAGCGCCGACAAGTTCCGAGGAGAACGAAAAACACGAAGATAAAAAAGAAAAATAAAAGCACCTTCCCTCTTGGAAATCATAAAGGTCTACCCTGACCCGACGCCTCTCTTCATGTAATTTAGTTCCCGCCACGGGCGTGGAGCTCCGCTCCCGTGGCGGGTTTACACTCGCTCGAAACCGCTATTATAAGGAATTTTTGATGGACAATTCGAACTTGCATAATTCTAAACAGCTGGGGGCGGCCTACATCCGCTATTCATCCACTATGCAAGATGATTCCTTCAGCCTGGATGCGCAACTGCGGCAGATTCGTACGCGTGCCGCTTCCGAAGGGATTGAGATCGTTAAAATCTACTCCGACCCGGCTACTTCGGCGTACAAGAATAAGTACCGCCCTGGCATTACGCAAATGTTAGAGGATGCCAAGCGCGGTTTGTTTGGCATCCTCTATGTTCATAAAGTGGACCGCCTGGCGCGGCGGCTGGAGTGGGCCATTGAGATCGTGAAACAATTGCAAAAAGTGGATGTGACCCTCAAGGCGGTGGAACAGAACTTCAACCTGGAGATGCCCGAAGGCAAGTTGATGTTTCACTTGCTCGGTTCGCTCGGCGAATTTTATTCAGATAATTTGAGCAAGGAAACGCACAAGGGTAAGTATGAACGGGCGATGCAAGGCTACCATAATGGCTGGGTGCCCTGGGGTTATACAAGTGAGAAAGTCGGTGATCGCAAGATGGCTGTCCAGGATCCCGCCACCAGCCCAATAGCCCTGAAAATGTTTGAACGCTATGCAACAGGTCTGTACTACGACCAGGAAATTGCGGATTGGTTAAATACGCAAGGTGTGCAAACGTTTCGTAAACATCCCTTCACCAAGGATAGCGTGCGTGAAATGCTCCAAAATCCTTTTTATAAGGGATATCTGCTTTATCGAGGCGCTTTTACTCAGGGAAAGTCTTATCGTAAAAAAGGGGAACTCGTGAAGGGGGTACACCAACCGATTATCAGTGAGGATCTGTTTGTGCGTTGCCAAAAGGTCCGCATCGGGCGGCGACGCACTATCCATACCCGCCAGTCCACTCGGTACGTCTATCTTCTAAGCGGAATCATTGTATGTAGTACATGCGGAAAGAAAATGCGCGCTCAGAGCGCCCAATCCGGAAAATATTACCGGGACGCTTCGCGATTTTCGGGAGCTCACTGCTTGTTTTCCGGCAGGAGTGTACGCGCCGATTTTGTAGAGGAGCAAATTGGCCTTGTGATGGAAAGCCTTGTACTACCAGATGACTGGCAGGCATCTTTACTGGATATACTCAACAACCAAAAGGACGGTCCCGATCCACAAAAAGAGAAGGCGCGCATTAAAGGGGAAATCCGCCGCATGAGGGAGGCTTATAAGCACGGGCTTTACGAAAGCGATGAGCATTCCTTCTGGAGAGAGGTTGAAACGCTTCAAATGCAGTTGGAGGCGATCGAGCAAATCACGCCACACGAGGTGCGTCAGGCGGCGGTGACTTTGGTCGGTTTGCGGGACGCCTGGGAGGTTGCGACTCCCGATGAACGCAAGGCGTTATGTCAGATGCTGCTAAAAGATGTGGCGTTTGATTTTGAAAAGAAGACGATTATAAGCATTCGCCCGAGGTCGGAGTATGCGGTGTTGTTTCAGATGGTATCATCTCTCCAAGCTGTTGGGAATGGGTCGTATGTTTATAATTTTGGATGAGGGGAAAAATTAAAAAAGATCTTGAAACCGAATCGATCAACGTTTTACTTTACAAACCCGGGCAGATGACTGAAGTAGCCAGAGAGAGTGTGTGATCCAATTGCAGTACATGCAGAAGGAGAAAAACATGTTAAAGACCGCCACCGTTTCCGTACGCTTGGACCCGAAGGTCAAGAGGGAGGCGCAAAAGGTTCTTGATAAACTTGGCATTACCACTTCGCAAGCCGTGACCATGTACTTCAATCAAATCAGCGCGGAGAAGGGCTTGCCGTTCCTGCCCCATATCCCCAATGACAAAACAGAACGGGCAATTAAGGACGCGCTGGCAAGGCACAACCTGCACACTGCAAAGGATATTAACGATTTGTTCGCTCAGTTGGAGGCGTAATGCTGACGCCGCGCTATACATCCCTTTTCAAAAAAGACTACAAATGGACGCAAAAGCGCGGAAACGATATTGGCAAGCTCCGCCATGTCATTGAATTGTTGCTCAACAAAAGCCCCTTCCCCGAAACCTACAATGACCACCCACTGCGTGGACAATATGCTGGCTTATGTAATTTTCATATTGAATCGGATTGGATATTGATCTACACTATCAACTCAAATGAACTGATCCTTTATCGCATTGGCTCTCACACTGACTTGTTCAAATGAGGTCTTACGAAACAAAACATTTGCGCTACAGTAACCACAACAGCCAAGAATCCAAGGATAACCCTCGCTTTTTTCGTTTTCCTTTGCCCTGTGCTGGCTATTTCAGTCATCTGCCCGAATTTGTGAAGGGTTCTCTCTGTCTGGTTGTGTTTTTTAACTTTGCCCACAGTACTAACAATTGAGGCCAGTAGGAAAGGGTGCGGACCATGACTTACCTGCCATGAATCTCTCGGGACAGGGAGGACAATCGGACAGATTTTCCGGCTCAGTAAAGGGCGCGAGGGTGTTTTTGAAAGCTAACCTTTGCCTCCAAGATTTCACTTTGGTTTAGCGTTGTAATCTCTTTTCAAGGATTTTGTAGAACGGCCGTCACGATGATGCGGTGGATGTCCACAAGATATGGATGACATGAGATCAGCGTCACTATGGTATCTGTCGTCGGAGCCATCACTTCCACCGCTGTCGGGGCAACCATTTGTGTCCCGGTAATTACGTAAGTATATTGCCTTCGGTTGGTAAACAAAATGATGGTGTCGCCGGGATTCAGGCGATCCAGGTCGCGGAAGACTTCTCCATAAACGTCATTGTGACCCGATAAAACGAGATTACCATTCTCGCCCGGATTTGGTGTTCCGATGTGTTGGGCAACCCCTTTCTTGAGTTGTTCCCATCCATCACCCTGTACCACCGGTGCGTCTATATTAATAGCTGGAATCTGGATCCGAATTGCCTGCTGGCTTCCCGGAGTCGGAATTGGAATATTCGATATGGATTGGACTAATGGTCGCAGATGTGGCGGGATTTCGGCCTCATTGGGCTTTGCGCCACCCGGACTATTTGGCGGCGTATGGCCCTCGGGGAGCACAACCTCCCTGACGATTGGAGTTGGCTCAAGCGTAGGTTGTTGGAAAGCGGCAGCTACGTTCCGATTCATAATGCCTAACATTGTTAAGCCGTTCACTACAATGGCAGTCATGCCAACCACAGCTAAGATCTCCATGCCAAGCAGGAGAACATCCAACCAGGTGCGGCGCGAAGCATTTTCACCTTGGGTTTTTATTCGTCCAAAGGATGACTCACTTCCAGAGACTCCCATCACATCCGAATCACCAACGAACGACATCACCCGTCCGGTGCGGCGAAAGCGTTCCAGCCGGACCTGACGCGACGCTCGGCGTCTGTCCACTAACAGGAAACGTATTTCTTCCACAGAAAGGTCTTCCGGCCTTTTATTTCTCATTCGTCTCCTGATAAATTCTATTTGAAGCTTCGGATATGATTTTCTTGCGCGGCCTATGCCGTTTTGTCCTCGACAGTAACCTTTGTCCCACCTGGCCATTCAACCGTGACATCGCCCGGATCATACGGGACCTGAGGCTGGCTCCAGCGAAAGACCCATTTCGCGTCGTCAGGGCTGGCGTTGACACACCCGCGCGAAGACGGTTCCCCATAGTTGTTGTGCCAGTATGTGGAATGGATTGCAACACCCGTTCCCACGAACAGACTTACCCACCCCACCGCGGGCAGGCTCCAGCCTGCCGAAGCGCTCCCTCCGCTCAACGGGAGAGAGACCGCTTTACGCCAGATGGGAGATTCGCCAACTGGCGTCGCCCAAGCGTCGACGCGGTTGCCCCAGGCATCATATAACGCGCCGCTGGAGATACGCGCGAAATGGACTTCCGTTTTGCCTTCAAAACAGGAGAGCGTTTGTTCCCAGATCTTCACAACGATACGTTTCTGGAGCGGGTCAATATTGGGACTAATGGGAGACACCTCTTCCACGGTCAGTGGGCGAAAGGCTTCGGCTTGTCCCCAGAATAAATCACCGGAGCCGTATTTTTCATTGAGCCGATACCATATTTGTCCGTTCTCAGCGGTTTTGGTTTGATCTACCCAGACAATTTGGCTATAGAAGAATCGCGCCGGCAAACCGATGGACTCGCGATACTGCAACCACGGCGCACGCGCGGGCGGATTGTCGAGAACTAAATCCACGTAGGGCGCTGTGACTTCCACCCACATCCCTTGTCCCAGGCTTGTCGTTGGCAGACTCGTGATTGGAACGTTAGGTTGATTCCAGACAGGTTGAACTTGTCCACCCCAGACAAAGCCATACGGAGTTTCCACCCAGCGTTGATTCATCCGCCCGGGCATGGGACCCACAATCTCGCGAATCCAGGGAACCACACTATCTTCATACAATGCGCTGACGATCTGGCTGTTCGCGTCTGGCCGCGCAAAGACGTTCACTTTACTCACGGTGACGCGGCCCAATTTATCAGCCTGCGGAATATCTGGCAGGGTTAGTTTAGCCAACGGACGAAGCGCCAACGCGCCCGCACCCAGCACAGCGAGTTTGATAAAATCGCGGCGCGAGAGCATGGATGAACTACTTCGGTTCAATTCCCGTTTGGGTGTGAGCATGCGCGGTGTGTGATTCATCCGCATGGCCGCGATCCATCTGCCTCATCATCAGCAAATGCGATAATGGACAAAGCAGCGCCATTCCCACGAGCAATGCAGCGTTAAGTGGGATTTTGAAGAGAAAGACAGCGGCGAAGCCCGCTACCGGAAGCAGGCAACAAACCAGCATGATGAGCGTATGTTTCTTGTTCATGGTGATCTCCAATTATGAAGTTCTCTTTAACGCTGGTAACTGAATGTATAAATTACCGTCTTCGATTTTCGTTTCAAATTCATCCAACGGGCGCGGCGGCGGGCCGCTGACGACATATCCGTATTTATCGAAAACCCCATTATGACAGGGACTGAAGAATTTTTCGCGTTCGGCAATCCAGCGGATACGGCAGCCCAGGTGTGTGCATATATTTGACATCGCGTGATAATTGCGTCCATCCTCTGTTAGGACATACACACCTACTTCTTCTTCCTCTACCATCCATCCGTTCTGGCGTGTCACCTTGGGTTTAAAGAGCGTGGGAGTTCCTAATTCAATCGTTGATAGGGAACCGATCCGTATCCAGTTAGCCTGCTCCGATTTTAAGGCGGGGCCGATGATGTAGGCTATGGCGGGAATACCGAATCCGGCGCCGATCAGGCCGCCGATCGCCGAAATTGCCATCTTCATGAAGTTGCGCCGCGAGATATTTTCCTGTTCTTCCATTTCATCCTCCACAAGTCTATTCGCTATGCAAACCGCTTGAAAGGCGGCAACTGGATGTACAAATTGCCGTTTTCAACTTTTGTCGTAAATTCATCCAGTGGGCGCGGCGGTGGGCCACTGACGTTGTTGCCCACGATGTCGAAGTGACCATCGTGGCAAGGGCTGATGTAATGCTGAACATCGGGATGCCAGTTGACGCGGCAACCAAGGTGGGTACAGATATCGGAAAAGACTCTCACTTCCCTCTCATTCTTTCTCACAATATACAAACCGTAATTGATCGCGGTCCGCTCCCAACCGTTGACTTTGGTACGTGTGAAATCAAAACGGGTCGGGATTCCAATTGGATATTTTTCAAGCGGACCCAACTGGATGAGTGCCTCTTCCTCCGCCCCAGCCTGTAACGCGGGCGAAAGCAGATACGCCACCGAAGGGATTCCCACCAACGCGCCGATCAACCCGCCGATAAAAGCGACTGACGTTTTGATGAAATCGCGTCGGGTGAGTCGTTCTTTGTTTGAGACAGACATAACAGCCTTCTTTACTTCAACTCCCATTCAAAGACACGTGAGGCCGCATCCACATTGACGATGGTAAGTGTTAGCTTCGCCGCGCCTTCTAAAATGGACTTGCCGTCTTCGGTTGCAGGGAAGATCAACTTACCTTCCACGTGATGACCGCCGAGCGGCGCGTCCCAGAGAGTGGCATGGAGGGTGATGCCTGTATCCGTGGTGAGGGTTGCGAGAGTGGCTAAATCCATGCTCAGGTCAATGGAATGGGTGTTCATCGAAACTTCAAACTCAAGTTGATCAGAAGGATTATCCAGGTTCAATGGAGTGATTTCCACTATGATTGCGCCCTGCTGGTCGTCGCGGGTCAGGTCGCCTGCGTCGGCTGGAGGAGGCTCTGTCGAAATGGAAACCGGCGGAGGGGCGGTTGGAAGCGGAGTCGAAGCCGCGGAACAGGCGGTCAGGACGAGGGTCAGGGTCAAAAGAAGGGGGAGGCTAAAACGCCTCATTTTGTCTCCAAAACGGATTGCAATTTTTGGACTGGTTGCAGTTTCTGCCGCTCACGATACAGGACGACGAGCATGACGAGGACGCCGATGATGTTCAGGCCAAGCCCGACGAGCATGAACGGACGCTGGTAGCGGGTGAGGAAAGCGGCCGCGGCGCTCAGGCCGAGGATGGGCAAAACGTCGGTGACGTGGTGGAGGCAACAGGCGACCATGGCGGTAACAGAAGTGCCGCCGCTCGTGCCCATCAACGCGCCCGTGTGACCCGTGGTCGTGGTCGGAACGAAGAGGCGGAAGCGTAGAATTGAATAAAGCGCGGCTTGGATGCCAAAGCTGATGTAGATGGGCAGAATGTACCAGCGGTTGAGCAGGAACTGACTGGAGGCATAATCCCAGCCTTGCGCCCAGGTGACGATGCCGAAATAGACTCCTGCCATAAGGGAGGAGCCAAGCAGGAAAGCGGCAAAGGGGATGAGATAACGTTTCATATTACTTCTTCTTGTCACTCATGATAGCCTTTATATCTTTGCTCGTCTTGCGCCAGATTGCTATGAAAGCGGTAGGCATTTTTGCTTATCTACCAGGGAGTGAAGCAGCGCTTCAAACGCAAGAGGAGAGTCTCAGTAGATGAAAAATTGCGCTATAGCGGCGCTTCCTGGCGTCGGGCGGATGACTAAAGTCATTACTACGTGGAGGAAACGCAAGCCATGTAGTGACGATTTCAATCGTCAGATGACTGACGCGAAGCGGTTACTACAAAATTTTCATCTACTGAGTCTATACAATGTAATCGTGAAGTTGTTGGAAGCATCGTAGTGAAAGACTAGT
>CAYJLS010000159.1:0-4589 GCA_964371065.1 uncultured Anaerolineaceae bacterium
TACGACAGCCAACCAGCACGACGCTGAACCCATCTGCTGGGTGACGCTGGGGCTGATGCGCGAGTCCCTCTTCTGGGCCACCGCCCGCGAGTACGACATTGCGGAAACCTCCTGCCGCGCGGTTGGCGCGGGGGCGTGTGAATTTCACGTAAAGACTGGATGACAGTAAAACAAATTGCCAATTTGTTTCACAGGATACAGAATATCGTGCAGAACAAGGAGCAAAAATGAAAACCTTTGAATGGAAGTGGAAATCGTTTGACGGGTTGGACATGTTCGCGCAGGGTTGGGTTCCCGAAAAAGACCCGAAGGCGGTTGTTTGTCTCGTGCATGGACTGGGCGAGCACATCGGACGGTACGCGCACGTGGGCGCGGCCTTCGCGGCCGCGGGCTACGCCCTGCTGGGTTTCGACCTGCGCGGGCATGGCAAATCTGGCGGGGCGCGCGGACACACACCCTCGCTGGAAGCCTTTTTCAAAGATATGGACGATTTCGTGGCGCAGGCTGCCAGCCGCTATCCCTCGGCGCCGCGCTTCCTGTACGGACACAGCCTGGGCGGCCTGCTCTCGCTCTCGTATTCCCTCTTGCACAAATTGGATGCGCGCGGCATGATCATCTCCTCGCCCGGCCTGCGGACGGCCATCCACGAGCAGAAGATGAAACTGATGCTGGCAAAAGTGCTGGGTTCGCTCGCGCCCACCATCACCCTGCCGAGCGAACTCGCCACCGAACACATCAGCCGCGACCCGCAAGTGGTGACTGCTTACGTCAACGATCCGCTCGTGCACGACAAAATCACGACCGGGTTTGGGCGCGCCGGACTGCAAGCCACGGACATCGTCTTCGCGCGCGCCGCCGCGCTCCCTGTCCCGGTGTTGCTGGCCTATTGTTCCGAGGACAAGATCGCGTTCCCGCGCGGAAGCGAGGAGTTCGCCCATCTCGCCCCGCAGGGACTGGTCACGTTGAAGCGCTTCGAGGGTCTGTATCACGAGCCGCACAACGAGCCGGAGAAGGCCGAGGTGCTGAAGACGTACATCCAATGGCTGGACGCACAGGTTAAGAAAGCCTAAGCGGACGGGTTTGTCTCTGGACAAATCAATTTTAACGTGGCAAAATTCCACCACTCAAACGAGAAGGAGCAAGAGATTATTTATGCCTAAAGAACAGGGAATGAGTAAACGCCAGCAGTTGCGCGAGAAACGCCAGCGCGATGAAAAAAACAAACGCATGGTCAGCATCGGCGCGGTCGTGATTGGCGCGCTGGCGATCTTTGGCCTGCTGATTTATCCCAACCTCAAGCCGGTGGATGTGGCCCCAAACACATCCTTCGAGCGCCCGAACGTGGACTTCAACGCGGCGGGCGACCCGAACGCGCCCATTACCATTACCGAGTATTCCGATTACCAGTGTCCGTACTGCAAGCGATTTAGCGATGAAACCGAACAGCAACTGGTTGAGACGTACGCCGCGGGCGGACAGGTTCGCTTCGTCTATCGCTCGTTCGGCCTCTTCATCGGACCCGAATCGCAGGCCGCCGCGGAAGCCGCCTACTGCGCCGGGGACCAGGGAAAATTCTGGGAGTTTCACGACATCCTGTTCGCCAATCACACCGGCGAAAATGTGGGCGATTACACCAACCGTAAATTACAAGCCTTCGCGGAAACTCTCGGCCTCGACACAACCGCCTTCAACTCCTGCCTGGACAGCGGCAAGTACGCGCAGCGCGTCACACAGGACGGCATTGACGGTCAGGCCGCAGGGATTACGGCTACGCCTTCCTTCGTGCTGACCTATACCGTCAACGGCGAAACGAAGAGCAAGATCATCGAAGGCGCACAACCGTTTAGCGCCTTCCAGACGGAGATCGAGGCCGCGCTGGCGGAGATGGGGAAGTAGGTTGGTCGCGTAGTCGCGTGGTCACGTAGTCGCGTGATTTCGCAATACAAAGAGGACGTTCTTGCGCGGGAACGTCCTCTTTTGTTTTTAATTGCCATACGGCGCGCCTGTCTCGGCCCCAGAAATTTATCCCCGTTGAAATGGATCTTATGCGCAGGCATTTCCGCAATCCAGATTTCCGTCTCCTATTTCTTCGTATTGCTTCCAAGACAAAACTGATATACAATCTAATCAACATGACAGCGATTGTAAACACAAGTGGTTTGCGTTTGCCAAAGACCGTTCCCGTTGGAATGACAGTTCCTGTGGGCAAGTCGTTGCGCCCCGCGATTCAAAGAATTGCAGACGAACTCAAACCCGAAAAAATCATTCTGTTTGGATCATACGCGTATGGGACGCCGAATCCGCACAGCGATGTGGATTTGCTGGTTGTGCTGAAAACCAATACGTCGCTCAAAGAACGCAGTTGGAAGGTCTCGCGCTTGTTGTTGCCGAGGCCGTTTCCCGTGGATATTCTCGTCAAGACGCCGAAAGAACTAGAGACCGCATTGAGGTCGGGGGATTTCTTCCTGAAGGAGATTATGACGCGCGGCAAGGTTTTGTATGAGCGAAACAAATGATCCGCAAGCATGGGTGAAAAAAGCAGAGGAAGATTTCGCCCTTGCAAAAACCGCCTTGCATCGAAAGAAACCCTTATTGACAGGGGTCTGTTTCCATGCGCAACAATGTGTCGAAAAATACATGAAGGCTTTGCTTGTTTCCAGGAATGCAATCTTTCCAAAAACTCACGATCTGCTGATGTTGAATAACCTATGTTCGCGGGTTGGAATATTCCTGGAGATTGACCCGAAACTTTTGAACACACTCACCGATTACGCCGTGCGAGCGCGTTATCCCGGCGAAGGTCCCGTATTGGAAGATGCAAAAGAAGCGATGGAACTTGCTAAATCAGCCCGCAGTTTTGCGCGAAGTTTTCTCGGACTGTAAAATTCAGCGGGCAAAATTTTGAAATTCACTCACGATCACGGCAACGGGGTTTTTGACAACAAATCGATCATCCACACGATCAACGGCGCGACGGCCAGCGCGGGGATGAAATTGCCGACGCTGATTTTCTTTATTTCCAGCAGACTGCTGAGCGCCAGCCCCATCAGGATCACGCCGCCCGTGGCGGTCATCTCGGCCATCATCGCCTCGGTCACGATGGCGCTCAACTCGCCCGCGAGCAGGCTGATGCCGCCCTGGTAGACGAGGATGACGAGCGCGGAGAAAAGCACACCGACTCCCAGCGTGGAGGCGAAGGCCAGCGCCGCGAACCCGTCCAGCACGGACTTGACCGCCAGAAGTTCGTAGTTTCCCGTCAGCCCGTCCTGGATGGAGCCGAGGATGGTCATCGGGCCGACGCAGAAGAGCAGGGAGGCCGTCAGGAAGCCGCGTACGAAACGCGCCGAGCCTTCGGCGGAGTCGTCGCGGGCAAATCGTTTTTCGAGAATCGCCCCCAGATTTTTCAGGCCGTCCTCGATGCGACCCCATTCGCCGAGCAACGCGCCGATCAACAGCGCGCCGAGCACGATGAGCGGATTATTCGTCTTGAGGAACATCTGCACGCCCATCGCGAAGGTGAACAGTCCCATGCCCGCGATGACGGTGGACTTGAATCGCTCCGGGATGCGCGCCCCGAAGAGCAGGCCGATCGTCCCGCCGATGAGGACGGTGGCAATGTTGAGGAGGGTGCCGGTCATTTTAGTTTGATAGTTGGATAGTTGCGTAGTTTGATAGTTACCGCCGTCCTCCCGAAGAACATCCCGTAAGAGATTCGGGACGATGTCGGGACGATGTGAGCGGAGGGCCGCGCTTTTTCGTCCCGCAATCGAAAGATGGGTAACCAGGGCAAGTATTGTTCCGAGGACTTGCCCTTCGACTTCGCTGCGCTCCGCTCAGGGCAGTGAGTTGGATGTCGGCGGCTCAGGGCAGTGTTACTTATTTTTTCGCCAGTGTCGTATCTTTTCCCGCGGCCGCGTTTTCCACGAGTTCCAGCACGAAGCACAGCGACGAGAGTCGGTTGAGGTAGCGTCCCAGTTCGGGGTTGGAGATTTCCTTTGCCTCGACCAGTTCCACCACGCGGCGTTCGGCGCGGCGGACGACGGCGCGCGCCAGCGAGAGCGCCGCGCCTGCGGGCGTGTCGCCGGGCAGGATAAATTCGCGCGGCATGGACACAGTGGCAGACAGCGCCTCGATCTGCGATTCGAGCCAGTCCACGCGCGCCGCGTTGATGGCGTGAAATTTTTCGGCATTTTCAGGCGTGGCGGCCACTTCGGCCATCAACTTGTACAGGTCGCGCTGGGACTCGAGCAGGATACGCCCCGAGCGTGGATCACGCGCGTGAGCGCGCGCCCACCCCAAGGTCGCGGTTGATTCGTCGAGGGCGCCGAGCGCCTCGATGCGCGGATGAGTCTTGGGGACGCGTCCCTCGCCCAGCAGGCCGGTCATCCCGTCGTCCCCGGTTCGGGTGTAAAAAGTCATGTCGTTATTATACTCTGGCGCGGTTTACCCCCCCGTTTACAAGGGGGGGGGATCCCGGGGTGGGCGCGCCCGTGGTCCCGCCGGGGCGGCCCGACGGTGCGGGGGGCGGCGGCGCCCCGCCGCGGGATTCCGGCAGGCGGGGGGGGTGGTTGAGGAGGAGAGGGAGGGGC
>CAYJLS010000159.1:4599-9166 GCA_964371065.1 uncultured Anaerolineaceae bacterium
ACCCGGTGGTCCCGGGTTGGGTTTTAAAATTTTTTGTTTTTTTTATATTGGGGGGGTTTCCCCCCGTTTTTTAACTGCGGGGGAAACGCCGGGTCTGGCGTATAATCGGAACATGCAGTCTGAGACGCGTTCCTCGTGGCTGGATCATGCCGTCCCGCTGGCCGCGATTGTTATTGCAATCGCCTTGCTGGTGTTGACGCCGTTCTGGGCGGCGCAATGGTTGCGCGAGCCGTTCCTGGGGGCGCTGTTCGAGCCGAACAACGTCATCAGCCAAATCAACGGGGATGGGTGGCCGGCGCGCCAGGCGGGAGTTGCCTGGTCGGACCGCCTGGTGGAGGTCAACGGCCAGCCTGTGGAAAACGCGGCCGGGATACGCGCCGCGCTGGCGCAAAACGGTTTCGCCGCGCTGGAGGCCACCTTCCAGCAGCGCGAGGGCGGACGGTTCACGCTCACGCTCACGCCCACCCGTCCCGCCTGGGGCGATTTCCTTTCCCTGTTCGTCTTCCCCTATTTCGTCGGCCTGGTCTTCCTGCTCACCGGCCTGTGGGCTTACCGCATCCGCTCCGACCTGCGCGCCAGCCGCGCCTTTGTGACCTTCACGGCGGCGGTCTCGGTCATCACCTCGGGCTTCCTGGATATGAACACCGCGCATCACGTTGTGCTGTTCTGGTCGCTGTCCCTGTTCGTGGCGGCCGGGGCGCTGGCGCACCTGGCGCTCGTCTTTCCACAGCAGATGCCCTTTGTGGATCGCTGGCCGCGCGCGCGTTACTTCCCCTGGCTGGTCACGCTGGTTTTATCCGTGCCGATGGCGCGCGACCTGCTCGCCCCGGCCGATCCGTACCATTACATCCTGTCGTGGCGTTACGGCTACTTCTACATGGTGGTCGCCATCCTGCTTTTCCTGGCGACGACGACGGTGCGCGTCTTCCGCAGCCAGTCGCCGATGGTGCGCCAGCAGAGCCGCGTCATCGTCTTCGGCGCCTCGCTGGGATTCATCCCGGTTTTGTTGCTGTACCTGATCCCCAGCACGTTCGGCGGGCAGACTCCTGAATTCCGCGCCGAGTTGTATTTTCCGCCGCTAATCCTCCTGCCGCTCTCGGTGGCCTACGCCATCGTCCGCTACCGCCTGCTGGACGTGGACCGCCTGTTCAGCCGCGCCCTCGCCTACCTGTTGACGATGGGCGTCGCGCTGGGCGCGTTCTACGGCCTGATCGCGCTAATCTCCCTGCTCGTGGAACGGACGGTCGGCGCGAACGACCCGCTGGCGATTGGCGCCTTCCTGGTGTTGCTGGCGGTGGGATTGACACCCGTCCGCGGCCTGATCCAGCGCGCGATTGACCGTCTCTTTTATCGCTCCCCCGCCGATTATCGCCGCGCGCTCACCAGCCTGTCGCGCGAACTGGCCGTCACGCCCGACTTGAACCAGGTGCTGCGCACGCTCGAAGAGCAGTTGCAACAGGCGCTGTCGCCGGAGCGATTCGTCATCTACCTGTACAACGATGAAAACGGGCAATACTTCCCGCACGCCACCCGCGCAGACAGCGCCCCGGCCTATCCCGCGGACGAACCGCTGGTGATGCGTCTCCAGGATGCAGAATCGCCGTTCTGGCTTTCGCCGGGACTGGCGCTCCCGCAGGAACTGCGCGGCTACCAGGAACTTTCCGGCTCCACCTTCGTCCCCCTGCGCTACGAAGAACGCTTGATCGGTTTCTTCGTGCTGGGCGCGCGCCGCTCGGGCGAACTCTATAATAGCGACGACCTGGATTTCCTGGCCGCGGTCGCGGCCCAGTCCACGCTGGCGCTCGAAAACGCCCGCCTCTTTACCAACCTGCGCCGCACGCTCGACCAGACGCTGGAAATGAAAAACCTGATGGACGACATCTTCGCCTCCATCGCCACCGGCGTCATCACCACCGACCTGAAACGCCAGGTCACGCTGTTCAACCACGCCGCCGAGACCATCCTCGGCATTCCCATGAACCAGGTGATCGGCCATTCGCTGGAACAGGCCTTCCCCAGCCTGTACTCCGATTTTGAATTTCTCACCAACAGCGCCGTGCAAAACGGCGTCCCCGTCTACCTCTCCGAAGTCACGCGCCTCATCCCGCCGCGCGGTGAACTGGCCCTGCGCGTCTCGTGCGCGCCGTTGCTCAACATCTACCGCGAAGCCACGGGCGCGACCATCTTCTTCGAAGACCTGACCGAGCGCCGCCAACTGGAAGCCGAACAGGAACGCATCCGCCAGACGTTTGGGCGGGTCGTGGCCCCGCGCGTCCGCGACCGCCTGCTGGCCGACCCGCGCAACCTGCGACTCGACGGCAGCCAGCAAATCATCACGATCATGTTCGCCGACCTGAGCGGATTCACCTCCTACAGCGAAAAACTCGATCCGCAGGTTGTTTTCAAAATTCTCAATTCCTACCTCTCCCTGGCCGCGGATGCCGTCCTCGAACAGGAAGGCACCCTCGACAAGTTCATGGGCGACGCCGTGCTGGCGCTGTGGAACGCCCCCGACCCGCAACCCGACCACGCCCTGCGCGCCGTGCGCGCCGCGGAGGCCATCCTGCGCCGGGCGATTGAATCGCACCAAAATTTCCCCGAAGCGTTGCACCACCTCAACTTCCGCGTCGGCATCGCCACCGGGCCCGCCATCATCGGCAACGTGGGCACCAGCGAACTCTTCAACTACACCGCCATCGGCGACACGGTCAACCTGGCCCAGCGTCTGCAAGCCAGCGCCGGTCCCGGCCAGATTTTGCTCCAGAAAGCCACCTACGATATCGTCGCGGACAAAATCGAAGCAACGCGGCTGGAGCCGCTCAGCGTGCGCGGGCGCGAACAGTCGGTAGAGGTGTACCGCTTCACGGGGTTGAAATAGCGATGCTCGTCCGCCATCACATCGCCATCACCCGCCAGGCTCTCGGCGCGGACGTTGGCCTGCGCGCCCTCGAAGTCATCGTGCGCGCCAACGCGGCCCAGGACGGTCTGCGCTACCAGCTCGGCCACGACCGCTTCCATTTCGACAGCAACCAGTTCGACCAATCCTACGCCTACATCGAAGAACAGCGCGCGCTCGTCCGCGCCAGCCTGCAACGCGGCGACGCGCAATCCGCATGGCAAGCCTTCGGGCGGATGATCCACACCGCGCAGGATTTCTACGCCCACAGCGACTACATCCCGCGCTGGCTTTCCCGCTTCAACGGAGGGACGCCTCCTCCGTCCGAGGAAGTTGATCCTGTTTCCTCGGACATTTTCCACGACCCCGGCCTGCGCTCCGGCAAACTGTATTATCCCCTCGAAGCGCTGGCCTTCGTCCCGTTCCTGAAAAAATCAATCCTGCCGCTCCTGCCCTCCGACTCGCACGCACACATGAACTTCGATGACCGCGACGACAAAGGCCTCTTCGATTACGTTTTCCACGCCTCCGTCAAACGCACGCGGCTGGAATACGAAAAGACCATCGCCCAACTCCCATCCGATCATATTTCTCTCTTCACCGATCTCTAATTTCTTTCCTCTTTCTTCTCGCTTCTTTCATCTTTCATCTTTCATCTTTTTCCATGCGTAAATCCACCCGCACTTCCTCCTTTGGTTCCCCCGGACGCGCCGGCCACGATGCCAGCGCCTTCTACTCCGCGCGTCTCTACGAGGGACAGCCGCAGGAACAGGAGGGCGCATATTTCGAGAATCCCGTCCCCGCGGACAAACTGGATACCATCCTCCACAGCTCCTCCGAAACGATGGCCGACCTGTCCGATGCCAGCATCCATCTCATGGTCACTTCGCCGCCGTACAACGTGGGCAAGGATTACGATGAAGACCTCTCGCTCGCGGAATATTCAGCCTTCCTCAAACGCGTCTGGGCAGAGACGTACCGCGTGCTCGTCCCCGGCGGACGCGCCTGCATCAACGTCGCCAACCTGGGACGCAAGCCCTACATCCCCCTGCACGCCATGCTGATCGCGGACCTGCTCGACCTGGGCTTTCTCATGCGCGGCGAAATCATCTGGGACAAGGCCGCCTCGGCCAGCAGTTCCACCGCCTGGGGTTCGTGGCAATCGGCATCCAACCCCACCCTGCGCGACACGCACGAGTACATCCTCGTCTTCTCGAAGGGCAGTTTCCGCCGCGAAAAAGTGGACGGGCGCGAAAGCACCATCTCGAAAGAGGAGTTTTTAGAATCCACCAAATCGGTGTGGATGTTCGGCGCGGAATCCGCCCGAAAAATCGGCCACCCCGCGCCGTATCCGGTGGAGTTGCCGTATCGCCTCATCCAGCTATACACCTTCAGCGGGGAAGTGGTGCTTGATCCTTTCATGGGAAGCGGACAGTCCGCGCTCGCGGCGCTCAAAGCGGGACGTCACTTTGTGGGATATGAGGTCAACGAAGAGTATTTGAAACTGGCGGAGAAGCGCATCCGCGCGCGTTGACCGCTTGACAGGCGTGCTATAATTTTTATGGAATAGCAAGTGGGTTTTATTTTCCAGCTGTGGCTGTACAGTCTGCTGGCGTCAAATTCTACAGGCTGCAAACGCGAGTTAGCCGCATTTGGCAATATCAAGAAAGG
>CAYJLS010000160.1:0-9156 GCA_964371065.1 uncultured Anaerolineaceae bacterium
CCGTCCACGTTGAGCGAGGCGGTCAACGCCGCGATGGACAGCAGGTCGCGGCTGGTGTGCGTCACCTGGTCCACGAGTTCGCGGGCGTGCTCGATCTGGTGCGAGAGTTCATCTTCCCTTGAGAGCCATTCCTTGCGGAAGGCTTCGGGATCGCGTTCGTAACTCAAGTTGCGTTCCATGATCATGACGCGCTGGCGCGCCTCGCGGATGCCGACGATGTCCACCGAAAGCGCGAAGCGGTCCAACAGTTGCGGACGCAGTTCGCCTTCCTCGGGATTCATCGTCCCGACCAGGATGAAGCGGGCGGGGTGCGCGAACGAGATGCCTTCGCGCTCGACCGTGTTAACGCCCATCGCCGCAGAATCCAGCAAAACGTCCACAACGTGATCGTCGAGCAGGTTCACCTCGTCAATGTATAAAAGTCCGCGGTTGGCGGAGGCGAGCACGCCCGGCTCGAAGTGGCGTTCGCCCTTCTGGATGGCCTGCTCGATGTCCAGCGTGCCGACGACGCGGTCTTCCGTTGCGGAGACGGGCAGGTTGACGAAGGAGGTCTTGCGTGTGCGCGAGGGAAGTTTTTCGCCCGAGGTGGCATGGCGTTCCTTGCATTCGGTGCACCAGGTGGCGGGCTTTTCGGGATCGCATCCGAAGCGGCAATCGTTCACAACTCGGACGCTCGGCAGAAGCGCCGCCAGGGCGCGCGCCGCAGTGGACTTGGCCGTGCCGCGTTCGCCGCGGATCAGCACGCCGCCGATGCGCGTGTCAACTGCATTCAATATCAGGGCGCGTCGCATGCGCTCCTGTCCAACGATGGCTGTAAATGGGTAGATGGCTGGCATAAGGGGGACTCCGGGCGTCATTATAATCCAATGCGCCCATCTCTATCATTCATTTTTTATCCTTCATCTTTCATCTTTCCTCCTTTGCGCAGGGTTGCCAATCAAGGCAATCGCCTGTATAATCCACCTTACAATTTTCTTAATCGGAGTCGCCACAGTGATTGAACAGAATGAAGCCCAGAATGGGCAGGGGGCCGCAGACCTGCGCACGGACCAGAACGAAGCTCACAATAACCAGAGCATGGAGACGTTGCTACAGGAATCAACCGGCGTCGAATTGCCTCAACCGGGTGAGATCCGCCAGGGTTTGATTGCAAGCATCGGCCCCAGCCAGATCCTTATCAGCATCGGCGCCAAGTCCGAAGGTGTCATCGCGGGCCGTGAATTGGAATCGCTTTCCGCCGAGGAGCGCGCCGCGCTCGCGGTGGGGCAGACCGTCCCGGTCTACGTTGTCAACCCCGAGGACGACAACGGCAACGTTGTGCTTTCGTTCAAACGCGCCCAGGAGCAGATGACCTGGGAAAACGTGGAGCGCATGCTCTCCGAGGAAGAAGTCATCGAAAGTAAAGTGACTGGCTTCAACAAGGGCGGCCTGATCGTGGCCGTCGGCGGGTTGCGCGGCTTTGTGCCGGCATCCCAGATCAGCGCCGCGCGCCGCTCCGCCTCTGTGGGCGATACCCCCGAACAGCGCTGGGGCAAAATGGTCGGCGACCCGATCTCCGTCCGCATTGTGGAAGTGGATCGCGAACGCCGCCGCCTGATCCTCTCCGAGCGCGCCGCCAACACCGAATCCCGCCAGTCCCTCAAAGAGCGCGTCATCTCCGAACTGGAAATTGGCCGCACTTACACGGGGCGCGTCACCAGCCTGGCCGATTTTGGCGCCTTCGTCAACGTCAACGGCGCAGACGGACTCGTCCACCTCTCCGAACTCAGTTGGGAACACATCCAACTTCCCAGCGAAGTCCTCGAAGTCGGGCAGGAGGTCAAAGTCAAGGTCATCAACATTGACCGCGACAAGAAGCGCATCGGCCTCTCCATCCGCCAACTCGAAGAGAATCCCTGGCAGTCCAAGATCGAGAAGTTCAGCGTCGGCCAGTTGGTTGAAGGCACCATCACCCGTCTCACCAAGTTTGGCGCGTTCGCCCGACTCGAAGGCGACCTCGAAGGCCTGATCCACATTTCCGAGATCAGCGATCACCGCATCGAACATCCCAAGGAAGTTCTCAAGGATGGCGACGTCAAGACCCTGCGTATCATCCGCATTGACACCGACCAGCATCGCATCGGCCTCAGTCTCCGCAAAGTGGACTCGGGCGCCTTTGCCGACAAAGACTTCAAGCAATTGATGGCCGACACCGCAGAAGAAGGCGCCTCGCCCGAAGGCACTGCGCCTCTTGCGCAGGCCGCGCCACCCGAAGATATCGCGTTGCTCAAAGCCGCCGCATCTCACGAAGATGAAGCGCCGCCCGAAGAGCCGCAAGCATAAAAACCCAAAGAGCGCACCTCCAGGTGCGCTCTTTCAATAAATCCCATGCGTCTCATCGTTGATTCCCACGAAGACCTGGCCTGGAACATCCTCTCCTTTGGCCGAGACTACACCCGCTCCGCCCTCGAAACGCGCGCCCTCGAAGCGGGTTCCCCCACCGTCGAGCGAAACGGCGACACCCTGCTCGGCTGGCCCGACTACCAGCGCGGCCGCGTCGCGGTTGTCTTTGCCACCCTCTTCGCCTCGCCCGCCCGCCACCTCGTCGGCGGTTGGGAGCGGATCTCCTATCCCGATGCGGACTACGAGACCGCCCATCGAATTTACTGGCGGGAACTGGAGACTTACCACCGACTCGCCGATTCCCACCCCGACAAATTCCTCCTGCTCGCCTCCCGCGCGGACTTGGGGCGGATCCTCGACCACTGGCTTTCTCCCACCGCCGACGGCCACCCCGTGGGCCTGCTCCCGTTGATGGAGGGCGCCGATGCGATTCATCGGCCCGCCGAACTGGCCGCCTGGTGGGACTTTGGCTTGCGCGCCATCGGTCCCGCCTGGGCGGGGACGCGTTATTGCGGCGGCACCCGGGAGCCCGGTCCCCTCACCGACGAGGGCCGCGCCCTGCTCAAAGCCATGTCCGAATTTCCCTTTACGCTCGACCTCAGTCACATGGATGAGCCTGCCGCGCTCGAAGCGCTGGATTTCTACGCAGGGCCGGTCATCGCCACGCACGGCAACTGTCTCGCGCTCCTGCCCAATTACGCCACCAACCGCCAGTTCTCCGACCGCGTCCTGCGCGGATTGATCGAACGCGGCGGGGTGGTTGGCCTCGTTCCCTTCAACGTCTTCCTCAAGGTCGGATGGCTGCGCGCCGGCGGAAGCCGCCGCGAGGAAGTTTCGCTCTCCAGCCTTGCCGACCACATTGACCACGTCTGCCAGTTGGCGGGAAACGTTCACCACGCGGCCATCGGCACCGATTTCGACGGCGGTTTTGGGTTACAATCCGTCCCGCAGGAATTGGACACGATTGCCGACCTGCACAAACTGGCCGATTTCCTCCGGCCGCGCGGCTATTCCGACTCCGATATGGATGCGATTTTCGGAGGAAACTGGCTCCGTCATTTGCAAGAGAATTTGCCCTGATGACTTCCGATCCCAACCCCTCCGCCCTGCCCGACACTTCTGCGCAGGAACCGCCCTCACGCGCGCGCGTCCGTTTTGGGCTGGTCATCATTGCGCTGGGATTTTTCATTTTTGTGGTCGGTTCCAAACCTGCCTGGTTTGGCTGGGATAACAGTCCCACCGTCGGCTTCATTCAGGTTTCCGTTTTGCTGGTGGGGCTGGGCATCCTGTGTCTCGGCGGTTACGTGGGACTGCTGGCCTTGTGGAAGGGACGGGAACGCACCATCGCGGCGGATATTGGGATGCGGCTGGTAGCCACGGGCTACGTTGTCTCCGTCTTTGCGGGGATGGCGGACCTGTTCGGCATGGGTACGCAGGTCATGCCCGAGGGCCCGTTCTTTGGTCCGTTGCAGTCGCGCGGCATTGTCATTGGGCAAACGATCATCGCCATTGGGTTTCTGCTGATGATCCCCTTCCGAATGAAACCAATCGAGGAATAAACAAAAACTCCCGCTCAAGAGGGAGTTTTGCTGTTACATCTTACGCCACAGGGTGCTTCGCGAAGACTTCGGACTCCGCTCCCTGACAAGGTTTGCGTGTACACGTGGAAAACAAAAACCGCCTTGCGGCGATTTTGGGTAGTGTCCCTGTAACGTGTGATGACAAAAAATGATGTTTGCGTTATGTTCACCAGCCATCCACCTTGACGGGCAAGACAATATTTGTTCTTGAAAATGCAATCAGTTTCCCTTCTTTCCTCAACCACATACCCTCTGCCTCCATACCCTTGCCTCCCCCACCATCTTCAAAATAAACTCTGTCTTTGCTTCGACGTAGTTGTTGCTGACCTTCCACTCGCGCTCGGCCAATTGACGTTTGTGCGCTTCATACGTGCGCCGCGCTTCGGGGTTGGCGCGCAGGTAATCGCGGAAGAGAATCATGTCCACCCACCAATCGCTGTCGAGTTCAACGAGGTGGATGTGATGCGAGCGGAATCCCTGCGCGTTCGATTTTCGAAAGTAGCGGCGGAAGGGAGTCTCCTGCTCGAACGCTTTCACATACTCATATCCCAAATCCACGATCGGCTGGATGCAAAACTGGTCGGCTTCAGCCAGTGTCCGCATGGCGATCATAATGTCAATGATCGGCTTCGCGCCCAGTCCCAGCACGGAGGTGGAGCCGATGTGCTGGATGTCCACGAAATGACCGCGGAGCGCGTCCGCCAGCCGCGCTTTTTCCTGCTCGAACAATTTCGGCCAGTTGGGATCGTAGGGGGTGATGAAGACTTTCATGATTGGATGGAGAGTCTAACATAAAAAAACGGACGAAGTTTCCTCCGTCCGTTTGTCTATCTTGCCCACCCGCGCTGAAGGTGGTTGGTTGCAAGCGTTGGTCAGGTTTAATCCCTTAACATTTTGAGAATATGTCTCGCCAGAGGCTCCTTAATTTCCCTGTGACGAGGAACGGGCTGGGATATTTTCGTCCTCGGGTTCTGATACCAGTCGTGCTTCGCCCCATGGCGAACTAATACACATCCCATCTTCTCTAACTCGCGCATCAAATCCGTTCGTTTCATGCCATTTCCAGTTCGGCAAGCCTTCGGACGTAAGGGATACTTTCACTGGTAAGTTCCTGGTGGACATCTCTCAGATTCTCTTCCAATTCTGCCATCGTTTCGCCTTGGGTCCAGTAGTCTGGGAATTCTTCCAGATATCCAAGCCACATGTTCTCATCTTGCCAGTAGATGTACTTTATTGCATTCATGGTCTTATTCCTTTCCCAACTTTGTTCTTAACGCCTCGGCTGGGATCGTGTGTGTCAATCATGGGTTCACCTTTATCGGTTGTGACATCCAATTTTGCCATAGCGCTCTTGGAATACTTCCCGCTTTGTTTCTTCCAAATCGGCCATTAATTGTTCTTCGCTCAAACCGCGCTTTTCCACTTCCGTTCCAAACTCGCGTGTAAATTTCTCGAATACGATCATTCGCTGTGTATCGGTGGCAGTAACAATTCTTTGTTCGCTGCTAAATTGTTTTCTCATTTCGAACTCCGTTGCTCCAACTATACAACTGTTTCGGTTAATTTGCAACTTGCAAAGACGGACGAAGTTTCCTCCGTCCGTCTTTTGCCATTAAAATCACAGTTCGTCTCAAAAATCCCAGGCTTGGATTAAATATAGCCCCACTCTTTGAATTGCGCCTGAAACTCAGGCTCGTTTTTAAATGCCTGAAAATAAACAAATTCAGGCGCCAAATCCGCGCCGTTGGGCCAGGCGATGGTTTCCAGCTCTTCATCTAATCGAAGTTTTGCAAATTCAGTGGTCTTTTTCAATGGTTCAAAGATACCACCTCGCAATGCGGAGGAAAGATCGGCGATGCCTTTGCGGCCATTGCTGAAAGTCACTTCCACGCGATATTCGCCGAGATATTCGATTTTTTTGATGTGCAAAAACATGGTTGTTACTCCAGGGGTTCAATGGGTCTGGGAGTTTCTTTTTGCCTGCACAATTCCCAGTCTGCCAATAATTCATCCTTGTTGATCTCGTACCATTCAAGAACGTGGCGCAAGGCTCTTCTGGGAAAAGAACCTTGTACCACTCCCGTGAGTATGGCGACGGTAATTTCATACTCTCCATAGCGGGCATGAAAATGGGCAGGCACGTGATCGTCCCAAAACATGGAGATGGTGATTCCCAGGAATCTACTGATGATTGGCATGAGAGAAACCTCTGTTTGCAAGTATACCATTTTGGTCATATGAAAAACGGACGGAGTCTCCTCCGTCCGTCTTGTCTACCTGTGTACTTATGTATCTGTCTACTACCTCCGCCCGCGATCTCCGCCGCGACCACCGCGGTCACGATCGCCGCCGCGTCCGCCGCCGGGGCGCGGGCCGCCGGAACGTCCGCCGCTGTCCTTTTCGCGCGCCTCTTCAGCCGTCCAGCCTTCCAGCACAGCTTGGCGCGAGAGGCGGATCTTGCCCATCGGGTCAATGTTCGTCACCATCACGGTGATCTCGTCGCCCATGTTGACCACGTCTTCCACCTTGTTGACGCGCTCGCTGTCGAGTTGCGAGATGTGGACGAGTCCGTCCACGCCGGGCAGGATCTCCACGAACGCGCCGAAGTCCGCGATGCGGACGACCTTGCCCGTGTAGATGTTGCCGATGACCGCGTTCTCGCCAAGTCCCGCCACGCGTTCCTGCGCGATCTTCGCGCCGATGCTGTCGGTGCTGGCGATGTAGACCGTGCCATCTTCCTGCACGTCAATCTTGGTGTGTGTCTCTTCCTGGAGCGAGCGGATATTCTTGCCACCGGGGCCGATCAAAGCGCCGATCTTCTCCACAGGAATTTTCACGGTGATGATGCGCGGCGCGTGCGGTTTGAGTTCCGCGCGCGGCTGGGCGAGCACTTCCAGCATCTTGCCGAGGATCGCCAGCCGCGCGGTGTGCGCCTGTTCGAGCGCCTCTTTCATCATCTGCGCGCTCAGGCCGGTGATCTTGATGTCCATTTGCAGGGCGGTGATGCCCTTGCTCGTGCCAGCCACTTTGAAGTCCATGTCGCCGAGATGATCCTCGGTGCCTTGAATGTCGGTCAAAATTTTGTAGCGGCCATTATCGTCGGTGATGAGACCCATCGCCACGCCCGCGACGGGAGCTTTGATCGGCACGCCCGCGTCCATCAGCGCCAGTGTGGATCCGCAGACGGAGGCCATCGAGGATGATCCGTTGGACGCCAGGACTTCGGAGACGACGCGCAGGGTGTACGGGAACGACTCTGCCGCGGGGATGACGGGTTCGAGCGCGCGTTCGGCCAGCGCTCCATGCCCGACCTCGCGGCGGCTCTGGCCACGAAGAGGCTTGACCTCGCCTGTGGAGAAGGGCGGGAAGTTGTAATGGTGCATGTAGCGTTTGGTGGCGTCGGGACCCAGGTTATCGAGTTCCTGCGCCTCGCCGAGCGTGCCGAGCGTGGCGAGACTGAGAACCTGTGTCTCGCCGCGGGTAAACAGGCCGGAGCCGTGGGCGCGCGGTGAAATGTCAACCTCGCACCAGATCGGGCGGATCTCCGTCGGGGCGCGCCCATCGGGACGTTTGCCCAGGCTCAGGATGCGCTCGCGGACGATGGACTGTTCAGCCTGGTCAAACGCCTCTCGGACAGATGCCAGCGACGGGTAGTCCGCGGCGGACGCGCCTGCGGGGACGGTGCATATTTCGGCGACAACCTCGTCTTTGAGGGTTGTCATCCCGCCGTAGAAATCGTTCTTGGTCAGGGGCTTGTCGAGCAGGTCTTTCATCGGGCCGCTGACGCGCTCGAAGACTTTCTTTTGCAGGTCGGCGTCAGGCGCGTTGAGGGTGGGTTCGCGCTTGGGTTTGCCCACTTCGGCCTGCATCTTGAGTTGAACTTCCACCAGCGGTTGGATGGCCTTGTGGCCGAAATCCAGCGCGGCCGCCATCACCTCTTCGGGGACTTCGTTCGCGCCGCACTCCACCATCAGGATCGCGTCCTTGGTGCCGGCCAGCCGAAGGTCCAGGTCGGAGGCGTCTATTTCCTTGAAGGTCGGGTTGACGATGAACTCGCCATTGACGCGTCCCACGCGCACCGCGCCGACAGGTCCGCCCCAGGGGATGTCCGAGATCATGATCGCGGCCGAGGCGGCGTTGATCGCCAGCACGTCCAGCGGATTCTCGCCGTCCGCGGACAGCGATAACATCATCACCTGCACCTCGTTCCGCATCCCGTGCTGGAACAATGGTCGCAGGGGGCGGTCGGTGAGGCGCGCGGTGAGAATGGCGTCGGTGCCGGGGCGTCCCTCACGGCGGAAGAACGAGCCGGGGATCTTGCCGCCCGCGTACAGCCGTTCTTCGAATTCCACCTGGAGCGGGAAAAAGTCAATGCCTTCGCGCACGCCGCCCATGGTGGCGGCCGCGAAGACGATGGTGTCGTTGAGCGCGATAGTCACTGCGCCGCCTGCCTGCGCGGCCAGTTTACCGGTCTCGAACGTGACGGTGCGCGACCCAACGGTCGTTGAGTAACGTTTTATTTCTGGTTTCATTTTGTCTCCTGTAGTGCGAGATAATATCTCGCACCACTAACTTTCCGCCTGGGTCAGGGACTGAAGAGCGGCGGCAACACCTATCCACGTAGTAACGACTTAAGTCGTTTTGCCAACACTATTCAATTCCTGACGAGCGGTTTAAAAAGACCCTAAAGGTCAACGAGACCTTTAGGGTCTAACGACTTCCTTACTTGCGGCGGAGGTTCAGGCGTTCGGTCACTTCCAGGTAACGCGGATACCCCACCTTACGCAGGTAGGCCAGCAGTCTTCGGCGCTGTCCCACCATTTGGAGCAGGCCGCGGCGGCAAGACTCATCGTGCTTGTTGGCGCGCAGGTGCTCGGTCAGTTGTGTGATGCGGTTGGTCAGGATTGCGATCTGCACTTCGGGGGAACCTGTGTCGGTCGCGTGGCGATGAAAGTCCTCAATCGCCTTGGTCTTAACTTCCTTATCGAGTGGCATGACGTGTGCTTCCTTTCTTTAGATGTTGCAGGTCTCCGTGCCTACAGCCCCAATCCCGCGTGCTTTTTGCGGGGAAACCGTTTGGCAGGACCAGTCACGAGCGGGGATTATACCAGAACCCAGGTTTCTTGGAGAAACCTGGGTTCTGCCGTGGCGCGATTATAATCGGCGAAATATCCAAACCATTGGAGATTCCATG
>CAYJLS010000161.1:0-9119 GCA_964371065.1 uncultured Anaerolineaceae bacterium
ACGTCGGGATTTGTGCGGGGGGAGGGTGGGTAACTGCCCTCCCTACCGCGACGAAGGCACGGACGCTTCGCGCGCGGAAAATAAAAAAATCCGTGTTCACCCGCGTAATCCGTGAAATCCGTGTACAACAAAAACAGGAGGCAGTCGTCTTGACCGCCTCCAGTTTCATCGTTTCAAACAAACCGCTACTTCTTCTTCCCCGCAAGAACCATCGGTCCGTTGCGATTGCCCTCGGTGATATCGAAGAACCAGCCCGGGGCCATGCGGTTGTTGCGCAGGCGCGCCCGCAGTTTGGACGCCGACCAGTCGAAATCGCCCGCGCCCGGTTCGCTTTCGCCGAGGATCGAAACTCCGGGAGGCGCTTCGAGCGTGTCCGCGCCCGCGAGGATTCCCTCGTAGGTGGACAAATCCATTTGGTGCGCCGAGCTCTCGCTGGCCGCAAAGTGACAATCTGAGCAGGCTTGCGACCCGTCGAACCACATGCTGTTCCCCGTGAAGAACGGCAGGACATCGCGCTCGAAGGTCAGCGTCGCGTCGGCGTAGGCGAAGTCTCCGTCCGGCGCGCCCGCCTCCACCCATGCCCCGATCAGTCCGACCGCGTTCAACTCGCAACCATACTCGCCCAACTTCGCCATCACCCCCTCCGTGCCGACCTCGAGGCACGGGCCATTGCGGTTGGCTTCGGTGATGTCGAACTCCCAGCCCGGAGGCATACGGTTGTTCCTCAGGCGTTCGCGCAGTTTGGAGTGATCCCAATCGAAGTCACCCACCCCAAGTTCAGCCTGCCCCAAGATCGAAACGCCGGGAGGGCTTTCGAGCGAATCTGCGCCGGTCAGGATACCTTCGTGAGTGGTCATGTTCAGTTGGTGATACGAGTTTTCGCTGGCCGCGAAGTGACAGCCCGCGCAGGCTTGCGAACCCTCGAACCAGGCGTTATTGGTCGTGAACAGCGGCAGGATGTCGGCTTTGAAGTCGCCCTCGCAGGCGGAGCCATCCTCGGCGGTGAAGTCAAACGAGCCATCCGGCGCGCCTCCCACCACCCATGCGGCAATCAGGTCAACCGCCTTCACTTCACATTCACCGGTACCAAATGTTGCCGCGGACCCTTCCGCTTCCACGCGGACGCCATGCAGGACCAGCGGTCCGTTGCGGTTGCCTTCGGTGATGTCGAACTCCCAACCCGGGGCCATGCGGTTATTGCGCAGGCGCGCCCGCAGTTTGGAGGCCGACCAGTTGAAGTCGCCCTTCCCCGGTTCGCTTTCGCCGAGGATCGAAACTCCGGGAGGCGCTTCGAGCGTGTCCGCGCCCGCGAGGATTCCCTCGTAGGTGGACAAATCCATTTGGTGCGCCGAGCTCTCGCTGGCCGCAAAGTGACAATCTGAGCAGGCTTGCGACCCGTCGAACCACATGCTGTTCCCCGTGAAGAACGGCAGGACATCGCGCTCGAAGGTCAGCGTCGCGTCGCCATAAGAGAACTCGCCGTTGGGCGCGCCCGCCTCCACCCACGCGCCGAGCACGCCGACCGCGTTCAGGTCACAGCCGTATTCGCCGAGTTTCACCGTCACGCCTTCCGCGCTCACTTCCACGCATGGGCCGTTGCGGTTCTCTTCGGTAATGTCGAACTCCCAGCCTGGGGGCATGCGGTTGTTGCGCAGGCGTTCGCGCAGTTTGGAATGATCCCAGTCGAAGTCGCCCGCGCTCGGTGCGCTTTCGCCGAGGATGGAAACGCCGGGAGGCGATTCCAGCGAGTCCGCGCCGGTGCGGATACCTTCGTAGGTGGTCATGTTCAATTGGTGATATGAGTTCTCGCTGGCGGCAAAGTGACAGCCCGCACAGGCTTGCGCACCCTCGAACCAAGCATTGTTCTGCATGAATAACGGCAGGATGTCGGCTTCGAAGGTGGCTTGATAAGTATCTCCGTCCACGCCTTCATAATCGAAAGCCTCCGTTTCGGGTGCGCCTGACTCCACCCAAGCGGCGATCAGGTCCACAGCATAGGTAGCTGCGCCCGACTCATCTGGCGCTCCAGTGGGCGCTTGAGTCGGCGCTTCCGTGGCTGTCGGCTCGGGCGGGGCGGTCAACTCCTCGGTGGGCGGAGCAGTGGCTTCTCCGCAAGCAGCCAGCACGATTGCCAAAAACACAAGCAACACGCCGACCAGAATGGGCAAATACGCTCGTCTTTTCATTGCACTCTCCTCTTTTGAAATCGGATTATCTCCAGTCCATTTCAAGGACAATCACGAGAGTAGCATAAATGTGCGATAAGCAAATCCCCCGTCTCACAGCGGGCAGGTTGAAAAAAGCATGGTTTTTTTAGGTTGAAAAAGGAAAAGGACTAGTCCCACTGAGAGATAAATTTTACGATACAGAAATTCAAAAAAGCGCCGACCAGCATTTTTCATCCCCCGCCAACAATTCCAATCCCTCACGCGACGGTTTGGCGCACGCCTCTGCATCGAATACTTCCGCCACATTTCCCGCCTCGGGGGAAAAATACGCGATCACCTCGCAATGCAAACTTCCCTCCTCGCGCCGCACAAAGACCGCCATGTCCGCAGGTTTGCCAGCCGACTCAAAAACCGGCTGGAACTTCTCCTCGATCTCAGCGCAGACAATGGGCGCCCACATTCCGTCGCCAACGGATTTCGCGAACCACGAATTCACAACAGCCCCTTGTTCCTCGCAACCTTCGCCGCCTCGCGCCGTGTATTCACGTGGAGTTTGGATAAAATATTCCGCATGTGACTCTTGACCGTGTGAATGCTGATGACCAACTCGTCCGCGATCTCCTTATCCGACGCGCCGCGCGCCGCGATCGTCAGCGCCTCCAGTTCGCGCTTCGTCAAATCCACCAATTCATCATCGTTATCCTCATCCAAGAAATGCGCGGAAAGACGCACGCCGATACGCCGAAATTCCTTCAACACCCGTCCTGCCATGCGTGGACTGAGCGCGGCTTCCCCATTCAATGCGCCGCGCAACATTCCAAGCATTTCCTTCGAGTGAATATCCTTGAGCAAATATCCCTGTGCGCCGTTCTTGAGCGCTTCAAACAACTTCTCGTCATCGTCCCGCACGGTCAGCATGACGATGACGGTCTCCGGCAAAATTTGTTTGATCTTGCGCGTGGCTTCCAACCCGTCCATGCCAGGCATTTGCACATCCATCAAAACCAGGTCGGGCTTGAGTTCCTGCGCTTTGACAAAGGCTTCCAATCCATCGTTGGCTTCGCCGACCACTTCCATGTCCGGCTGGGATGCGATGATTCCCGCCAGTCCCTCGCGGAACAGGGCGTGATCGTCGGCAAGCAGGACGCGATAACGGGTCATACTTTTTCTCCATTGGGAAACGTCAGCGTCACGCGTGACCCCATACCTGGTGCGGACTCGATGAGCAATTCACCTCCGATGTGCGCGGCGCGCGCCTGCATCACCCGCAAACCGAAATGTCCGCTCGGCTCAGACTGGGAGGCGTCGAAGCCTTTGCCGTCATCTTCGATGGTCACGAAATACTGACCGTTGCTCTGCCCCATCCGCACACTGACCTGGCGCGCCGCCGCGTGACGGGCGATGTTGTTCAGCGCCTCGCGCGTCACGTTCAGCACCTGCTCCGCCGCCTGCGGCGAACAATCGGGCGCGGACTCCTCGTCAGTTTGCCACGCCGTTTTCAGGTCATGTTCGGATGCGAATTCTTCCACCGCCTCGCGCAGGCGAATGCGCAAATCCAGCGCGGAAGGCGCTTCATCCATCAGGCTGTTGATGGCGCGGCGCACCTCGCGGGTGGCTTCGCCAATCGTCTCGCGCGTTTTTTGCAGACGTTCGAGCGCGGCGCCCTCCCGCCCGTCCGACAGAAAATCAACCACCTGATCGGTCATCAATCCGAGATAACTGAGCGTTTGCCCCAGCCCATCGTGCATCTCCGCCGCCACGCGATGGCGCTCTTCCAACGTCGCCACGCGCCCGGCTTGCGCGTACAGGCGGGCGTTCTCCAACGCGATGGCGGCGACGTTCGCCAGTTTGGTCAACATGCCCGCCGCCTCGCCCGCAAAGCGGCTGTGCGTAAGACTGCCCACGCATAACGCCCCAATCACGCGCTCGCCAATCCGCAGGGGCGCGGCCAAATGGCTGGCGCGGTACGGCTCAGACAACATGCGGCATCCGCCCCGACACGCGCCCACCCCGCAAATCAAAGCCTGGTGGCTCCCCAGCACGGCTTCCGCCAAGTCCTCGTCGGCGCGCACCGCCTGCCCGTTGACCGCATCCTGCGGCCCGCTGACCGCCTGAAGTTTCAGCCAGTGATGATTCTCATCCACCAGGCACAGCGAAGCCACTTCGCCACCCAACAGCGTGCGCGCCTTTTCGGTGACCGAGTTCAGCACCTGCTGAATATCGAGCCGCGACGAAATCTCGCGGCTGACCTCGTTGAGCGTTTCCAACTCGCGCGTGCGTTGTGCGACGCGCTCTTCGAGACTTTCATTCAATGCGACCAATTCTGCGTGTGACGAACGCAGGCGGACGCGCATGGACTCGAAGGCCCGCGACAAAGCCCGCATCTCTTCTGGGCCTTCGGGCTGGATCGCCGTTTCGAGATCGTTTTCGCCCAGACGATTTGCCGCGCGCGCCAACTCCCTGAGCGGATTCAGCGCCGACTGGCGCGTCAGCCACACGCCCGCTGCCAGCAGGATCAACGCGCAGGTAAAAAATCCAATCTGAATGGCGCGCAGGCGGTTGACCTTTGCCATCGAATCGGCTTCGTATAAACGGACAACCACATCGGCTTGCGCCGCCAGCGTGGTGGCTTGTTGTTGGATGGATTGCAAGGCATCCGCAAAAGAGGCTGACTCGTGCGGGATTTGTTGTAACTCATCGAGGCGGGCGCGGAATCCGCCCCAGGTGAGAGTCGCTTCATCGAGTGCGGAACGAATCTCAGGGTCACGCGTGGGTGGGAGTGTGACATCCTGTTCGAGTAGGTAAGGCGCCGTCCCGCCATCGCGTAACGCTTGCAAAGTCTGGTCGAAAGCCTGCTCCACCTCCTGCAAGGCGGCGTTGGTAAAGTTTTCCCCCGTACCCGCCTCGAATGCCAGGCGCGCCATCTGCTGGGTCAACATGCGCTGACGCCCCGCGAGATTAATAACTAGCGCGTCCTGCCGCTGTGTCTCCACGCCCCACACCGTCGCGCCGACGGAAATCAGCACGAGCAGGGTGAAGGCAATGAACAGCAGGGATAATCTTCCTTGAAGGCTCTTGAACATCGTTATTGCCGATTATACAGCCTTGTTGTCCGATGGATGCCAAAGAGTTGTGAAATTTATTTTTGAGCGCCAGGCGCTCCATGTAAAAAGCATACGAAGACCAGCTCCTCAACGGCGCGGATCGTATGTTGTTCGCCAGCATCAAACACAAACAGTGTGTTCGGTCCGCAAGTATGCTCCGCGCCATCGCCGCCAGTGAAGACACCATTTCCTTTTAGTACCACCACAAAGAACGGCGAACTTGGTGCATTGTGTTCCCGAATGGATTGATCGGGCTTGAGAGTGAAAAGGATGGCCCGTCCCTGCATGTCAACATGAAGTGGTTCAGCATGAGGGTCTTCACTCCCGAATGTCAGGTTTTCTAATAGGTTTGTAACGTTCATTTTTGATTCCTTTCCTGTATGTTCTGCCTGGGTTCGTGGACCTACTTTGGTTCCGAAGATTGTGCCAAGCATACCGAAGTTTGCCGCAAAGGCACAGGTGTTGAAAAAAACTTCGGGACGCTTCCTGGAATATGGGAGGTAGGCGGTTACACCTGAACCCTCATGTGCTCCCGCCCAACTCAATTGTCAGGCTGATGTAGTGCGTTCGATCCGTACCCGCCAGATATCGGGTCCTTCTTCCAGGTATTCCCAGGCAAACTGATCCTGGCGCTCGTGGAGGAATTGATAGTATAGAGGTTTTGGATCGTGATCGTTGATCAGGATAAAACTCTGCCCCGTCGCCAACCCATCGAAAGTCTCAAAGATTTTGGGGTGTCGCTGTGGCGGTGGGATTTTCCGAACATCTATGGTTGTTGTTTCTTTTTCGTCCATTTTTTATCTCCTTTGTCGTCTAGTTTATCCGAAAAATTTAGCGTCATCTTTGCGCCAGCACAAAGATGTAACGGTGTTGTTTTTTAGTTGTGTCGCGCCCAATTCATTTTTTCAGGCGCTTTTCCAAAAAAGACTTGAGCGTAAGGGCATTATTGTGTTCTGTATCGTGAGCGCTATACAGCAGGGTCACGTCGCCTTGTTTGGCAGCTTCTAGGATGGGTTTCCAGGCATTAGGGTTGCCAGCCAATTCAGCCTGATAACGTTTCTGGAATTCAATCCATTTTGGCGGATCGTGCCCGAACCAGCGCTGTAAATTGTCGCTGGGGGCAACATCTTTTAACCAGGCATTCATTTTCAGGTCTTCCTTTTTCATCCCGCGCGGCCACAACCGTTCAACCAGAAAACGAGCGCCATCGCTTTTCTCAACAGCTTCGTAAACACGCTTTATCTTCAGCATGATCGCTCCTTTTCAACAATAAGCCCTTTCTCCGTCAGGCTCTTTAACAGCAGATGAAAATAGATCAAACCACCATAGCCATTCCAACGCATTAATGCCTTGTGTACTTCATCATAGTTCATGGCCTCGGACAAACCCAACCAGCGTCCCAGATGTTTACGGGCGCCTACATCCTCGCCGGGGAAGATGTGCGTGTGACCCAATCCGCGCAGCAGAAAATATTCTGCCGTCCAGCGCCCCACACCTTTCAGACTGCACAATCGGGCAACTGTTTCCTTATCATCCAGCTTTTCAATTTCTTCCAGGTTGAATTGCCTGTCGATGATGACGCGTGAGAGGCCTGTCAGGTAGCGGGCTTTTTGATAACTGAAGCCCATGTCGCGCAATGTTTCGACCTCCACATCTGCCAAGTCTTGAGGGCGGGGAAAGGCGTGGAACGTTCCTTCTTCCGTCTTAAAAATTGCTCCGCAGGCTTCCGTCAGACGGTTGAGCAGGCGTATGCCTACGGTCAGAGACAGTTGCTGACAGGCAATCGCATTGACCAGCGTTTCAAAATAAGTCGGAAAGCGCGGCGGTTTTAAGCCGCGAAATTGATTCACAAGAGGTGTTAGAACGCCGTCTCTTTCGCTCATCCGATAGAACTCCGTCAGGTCAACATGGATTCCAAGCAAGCGCTCGAGCGCGGCGGTGACATAAGCCTTAACGTCAGGGATTGCCACTTCACCTGTCACCGCGACATGCAGCCGCGTCGTTTCCGCCTCGTCGAATTGAGTCACTGCAACTTCAAATGGTTTACCATCCTCAACCAGAACGCGCCGGTAAGTCTGCCCGTCCCAACGGTCAATCTGATTATCAGGGCGGCGGCGCAGCGTCCAAACCGTCAGGTCCAGCCTGAAAGGTGGAATGGGTTCAAGCGCAAAAGAGTTGCCTGCTGACACAAAACATTCCTTTCACTCGGGTCTTGCCCGTTCCAGCGAATCCTTTTTTGAGACCGGATGGTCCGGCTGATAAGAGCCTGCCGGGGTACGAAAACTGATCGCCAGCCGGTTCCAGGCGTTAATCGCGATGACTGCCAGCGTCAAGTCCACCAATTCCCTTTCCGTAAAATGCATTTTTGCCAGAGCGTGGATTTCATCCGGCACATGGTTTTCACTGATTTGGGTTACAGATTCTGTCCAGGCAAGAGCAGCCCGCTCACGTTCGCTGTAGAAGGGCGCTTCCCGCCATGCGCTCACCCCGTAAAGGCGTTGTTCACTTTCTCCCTGACTGCGAGCGTCTTTTGTGTGCATATCGATGCAGTAGGCGCAACCGTTGATTTGCGATGCCCGTAACTTGACCAGTTCCACCAAGTCAGGTTCAAGGCTGGCTTTCTTTATGTAATCTTCCAGTTTGCGCAATATTTCAATTCCCTCTGGAGCGGCTTTGGAATAATTCAGGCGTTGTTCCATGATTAGAAACCATATCCTTTCTGATGATTGTCTTTCCAGGAATCAAAAGCAGTCTCGCATCATTGCTCCTGGGCGTTCTTTTTCGGCTCGTGCTTTAATGCCTTTTCAAACAATTCACGGGTGGCTTCGTAGCAACCCTCACCGCAGCATGGCAGCCGTCCAACCGACAGGATTTTTCCGTCGCGTATGTTTGGGTAAGCCATGGGATGGCGAAGTTTTGTTCCATCGCTCAGCATAATCGTCGGAGTGCCGCGAACGTTATAAAGTTCCTTGCCAAGACGGCCCTCCTCAAGCACGGCGGCACGGGCTTCGTCATTGCTGAAATAGCGAGCGAAATGATCCATGTCAAGACCGGCCTCGCGGGCAAGTTCCAACATGACTCCCCGCTGCCCAATGTTGCGGCCTTCGGCGAAGAAAGCCCGGCGGATTCGCAGGTCGAATTCGCGCCCGATTGTCTCGCCTTGTTGGAAGGCGCACCAGGCGGCCTCGAAGGCGGGCAATGTCGTCGTTGGCCATTCGCTGCCAAAAGGCTTGAAGACAGCCTCAGGTTCCTGCAAGGCAGCCAGCCATATTTCCAATTCAAGTTCCCTACGATCAGGCGGACCTCCCCCGTAAACCTCCAAAGGGAAAGCCCGTTCCACCAACCGGACTCGTCCCTCATATTCAGGCATGATTTTATGCAGGCGCACGGCCGCAATGTAGCACCACGGTCAATAATACTCAGCCCATTCCCACAATTCAGGAATATTTTTTTCTGTCATGCTAATTCTCACATTTCGGGCTGGTTAGCCGCATTGGGAGTGGCAGAGAATTATTTGCACCTTTCACGCTCATTTCTGCAAATAACTGGTGCAGAATCACAAGCCCGCTAACCAGCCCCACATTTCGTTTTCGGCGATCCAAGCAATTCACAGGCAACAAGAGTTCAGTGATACGGGAGGTTATTCGGCTTTTATCCTGCCGATTAAATCTTTCGCTGTAAACGGCCCAGGCTCGGTCATCAAGTCAGCCGCATCCTTTACCTTTTTCCACACATTCCACAACAGCACGCCGCGCACGCGCCCGCCTTCAAGATAATAAACCACACCCTTCTGGAAAGGTTCCTGCCAATCAATAACCATTTCCAGTTTACTGCTTAGCTCCCCTAC
>CAYJLS010000162.1:0-8920 GCA_964371065.1 uncultured Anaerolineaceae bacterium
AGCGCATTGCGCGCCCATTAACAAGCCTTCAAACCCACAGGGAGAGCGTCCCGCCAGGCCCCTCCCTGCCAAAAAGCATTCACGATTTATCTTACGCTCGACCCTGGCAACGCTCCATACGGACCAAGCGCGTGGCCGCTCACGTTCAGTTTCACCACACCGTAATGCGGGATTGATCTCACAAATGGCAATATCGCGCGACACAAGGGCGAAATGAATTTCGCGGCGCAAAAAAAGCAGGGCGATCTCGCGGGAGATCGCCCTGTTGATTCTTGCCGGGGAATTTGTTACAGTCCCGCCGTCTTCCGTAGCGCCTCGGCCTTGTCCGTCTCTTCCCACGGGAACTTCACATCGTCACGTCCGAAGTGGCCGTAGGCGGCCGTCTTCTGATAGATCGGGCGACGCAGGTCCAGGTCACGGATGATGGCGCCCGGGCGCAGGTCGAAGTGCGACCAGATCCATTCGGTGATCTTATCGTCCGCGATCTTGCCAGTGCCAAACGTCTCCACATTGACCGAGAGCGGGTGCGCCACACCGATGGCGTACGCCACCTGGATCTCGCAGCGGTCGGCGAGACCCGCGGCGACCACGTTTTTGGCGGCCCAGCGCGCGGCGTACGCGGCGGAGCGATCCACCTTGGTGGGGTCCTTGCCGCTGAACGCGCCGCCGCCGTGACGTCCCATGCCGCCGTAGGTGTCCACGATGATCTTGCGTCCGGTCACACCCGCGTCGCCCTGCGGCCCGCCGATGACGAAGCGCCCGGTCGGGTTGACGAAAATCTTGAGGTCCTTGTCCGCCATCCCATCCGGCATGGACGGCAGGATGATGTGTTCGATGATCTGTTCGCGGATGTCGGCCTGTGAAATTTCCGGGGCGTGCTGGGTGGAGACGAGCACGGTGTCAATGCGTTTGGGCTTGCCGTAGGCGTATTCCACAGTCACCTGGCTCTTGCCATCCGGGCGTAACCAGGGGAGTGTGCCGTCCTTGCGGAGTTCGGCCAGGCGGCGAGCCAGTTTGTGCGCCAGGTAGATGGGCATGGGCATCAGCTCGGGAGTCTCGTTGCAGGCGTAACCGAACATCATGCCCTGGTCGCCCGCGCCGATGGCTTCGATCTCGGCTTCGGTCATCTCGCCGGTCTTGGCCTCCAGCGCCTTATCCACACCCATGGCTATGTCGCTGGATTGTTTGGCAATGGCAACCAGCACACCACAGGAATTGCCATCAAAGCCTTTTTTGCTGTCATCGTAACCGATCTCAAGGACGGTCTTGCGTACCAACTCGTCGAAGTTGATCTGGGCGCGGGTGGTGATCTCGCCCAACAGCATCACGTAGCCGGTCTTGGTGGCGGTCTCGCAGGCGACGCGCGAGCGGGGGTCCTGTTCGAGGCAGGCGTCCAACACAGCGTCCGAGATTTGATCGCAGAGTTTGTCGGGGTGTCCTTCCGTCACCGACTCGGAAGTGAACATCAACTTGGGGGAAGTCATGAAGCTCGTACTCATTGGGATTGGGTCTCCTTTGAAATGAAATTGCCCTTCCGGTCTCGAAAGGGCAATTTGCGCAGAGGCACGGCTGCCCTCTCATCTTCCAGAACGTCCATCTGCCGGAATTGGCACCGTGGTTTAGTTGTGTAGTTTTGTAGTTTCGTAGTTGTCCTGCCTGAGCAAGGAAACTATCCAACTAACGAACTATCCAACTACCTAACTAAAGCCGGTTGTCGAGGCATCGCAGGGCCGGTCCCTCCGCCTCTCTGGATAAGAGTTGCCGATTGGGGCTATTGGGTTGTGGCGGCATGATACCACAGGCGGGAGGAGGCGTCAATTAAAAAAAAGACCGCCGGGAAATCCCGACGGTCCAGGGGGAGGTGTGAAGGATGGTTAGTTGCTGGAGGCGCAACGGAAACCGACGGTAGGAGCGGAATCGCCGTACCAGCGGTCCGTGCCAACCTGGGCATTGGGGTCGGGACCCATCATGGAGGAACGGGCGGAGACGCGCAGCATCTTCCAACTGTCACCCCAGTGGCCGCCGCGTACGACGCGGGAGAAAATGTCCGTGCGCCCGACCGGGCCGGAGGGGTTCATGCTGAGGCCTTGCTCGTAATATTTCATATCATATAAATCACTCACCCATTCGGCCACGTTGCCGGCCAGATCGAGGATGCCAAAGGGGCTGGCCCCGGCCGGGAAACTGCCAACACGCAATGTGTCGCCAGTCGCGTAATTGAAATTGGCATAGGAACTATCCGGCCGCTGATCCCCCCACGGGTAGTTGTTCAAGGAGGGGAAGCCGCCGCGCGCAGAATATTCCCATTCGGCCTCGGTGGGCAGGCGGCGACCGGACCACTTGCAGTAGGCATCCGCCGCGCCCCAGGTCACATACACCACCGGGTAATCGGTATATTGCGGGTCGCGCAGGTAATTCTCGCGGGTTTGGGATTTCATCAAAGTCTGCTGGCCAGAACGCGGCAATTCACAAACGCCGGCCGTCACACATAGCATGTACATGCCATTGGTGATTTCCACCTTATCCATCCAGAAGCCGGTCATGGTGATCTTGCTGGAGGGCATTTCGTTGGTATGCGCGTCCGCGTCAACACCGCCGCGCATGAACGTGCCATCCGGGATGTAAACCTGGGTCATGCCATCCGCGGAAGAAACTCGCTCCGTGCCGGAATCCGGCGCGCCCTGCACTTCCGCAGTGGGATTCAGCGGGACAGCGGTCGGGCTGGGGATGGCCGTCGCGGCCAGTGAAATAGCGGTCGGCTCGGCTTGCGCCGCGCCCCCCAATTGACAGGCGGAGGCAACGATCGCCAAAGCCAACAGAACAACATAAAGTTTTTTCATTTCTATCTCCTTTTCAAGGTTTGTGACTAGAGTATAAAAGTTGATGTGGTTTTTCCATATCACCCAAAGGTCATATTCGAGTGTTATTTTGTTACTTTTTATGACCATTTTTACTGGTTTTGCTTATAATGTGGTTATGCTAAACGCTCCCTCCCCTGACACCCGCTCCCCATTGCGCGTGTATGTGGTCTGCGACCAGACCGCCACCGCTCCCATCTGGGGATATTTGATCCGTGAAAAAGGGCTGGTTGCCATCCTCGAAACGGTCGTGGATCGCGCCATGGAACACGCGCTGGAAGATGTGCCTGACCTGATCGTGATTGACATCAACGCGCCGCACGCACAGCGGATGGAACTATGCAAACGCTACCGCGCCCTGAGTTCCAGTCCCATCCTCCTGTTCCTGCCCGCCAGCAATGAAAGCGAGATTTTGGACGCCTACCAGGCCGGGGTGGATGAGTGCGTGGTGAAGCCCGTCAGCCCGGCAATTTTTCTCGCCAAGATATTGGCCTGGGCGCGGCGCAGTTGGTCACAGCCGATGAGTCCGCTTCGCACCGGACCCCTGCGGCTGGATCCCGCGCACCGCTCCGCGATCGCGGCCGCGGGCCGGGAAGTGCGGCTGACCAACCTGGAGTTCCGCCTCCTACACCTGCTAATGAGCCGCCCCGGATACGTGTTCAAGGCGGACGAAATCATGCAGAGCGTGTGGGGCATGGAAAAGGCCGACCTGGCCCTGCTGAAAAATGTGGTTTACCGCCTGCGTAAAAAACTGGAGGAGGAGACGGGCGAGGCGGCTCTCATCCAGACCCGTCCGGGCGGATACAGTTTCCTCGATCAGTGACCTCCTCCCGGCCTCCCCCAAATTCCGGCAAACACGAAATTTGGGGGAGGGGCAGGATTGATGACGCGGGAGGAACTAACAGCGGCGCGGCCACCGTCCACGCGCGCGCCAGCCAAAAGCTTGTCCTCCCGAAGGACATCGGGACGATGTGAGCGAAGTCGAAGGGTCTGGAAAGAGGCGGGTATAATCACATCATGCCCGAGGAAAAATCCCCCACCCTGCCGGATGAATTTCTGGCGTCCGAATTCGAATACATTGCCAACAGCGCTTTCCAAGCCAACGAGGATCGGAGCAAGGCGGCTTCGTTTTTCATCGTCTCGGTCGGTTCGCTGGCAGCGGCCATTTTTGGCGCGCAACAATTGGGCGAAATGGATGTGATCCCGCGCACACTCTACCTCCTGCTGTTTGGATTGTTCCTGACGCTGACCGCGCTGGGCGCGTTGACAGTGGCGCAGTTGGCGCGCCTGCGTTCCGCCTGGCATGAGGCCGCATTGGCAATGAACCAGATCAAGGATTTTTACGCCGCGCGTTTCGATGGGCTGGATGCGGCCTTTCTCTGGCGCACAGAGACTTTGCCCCCCAAATATAAAACCGGCAGCATTTCGTATTACACCGCGCTCGAGGTAGCCCTGCTCAGCGCGCTGACGTTCGGGGCAAGCGCATATTTCTTGCAGGTAGGAATTCCGTATACACGTTGCCTGTGGGCGTTCACGATCAGCGCGGGTGCGTTGGCATTTTTTGCGCAACTGTTTTTGTACAAACGTCTTCTAACCGAAAAGAGGAAATCATGAGCAAATTTCACACCGGCACCGAGGAGTTCCGCGTGAACGGCGAGCAACTGGTCGCCAAGATCAAGGAGATCCTGCACGAGGGCAACATCCGGCGGCTGATCATCAAGGACAAGGATGGCCGCACGCTGATCGAAGTCCCGTTGACGATCGGGGTGGTGGGAGTGATCCTGGTCCCCGTTTGGGCGGCGATCGGGGCGATTGCCGCGCTGGTGGCCGAAGCGACCATCGTCGTGGAAAAAGCGGAGCAGTAGTCTGTGACGCGGAATTACAGCCTCGCGTCCCAGCCGCCGACGGTGGGTCAGCGCCTGCCCGAGTACGCGCGAGAGGACGAGTGGATCCGCGCGTTCCTGCGCGCCGCGCAAATCGGACATGTCGCTACGCTGTGGGACGACCAGCCATTCGTCACGCCCAGCACATTCTGGTATGACGAGGCCAACCGTCGCATCATCTTCCATTCCAACCTGGCAGGACGCGTGCGCGCCAACCTGGAGCGCAACCCGAAAGTTTGTCTCGAGGCGAGCGAGGTGGGACGCCTGCTCCCATCCAACGTGGCGCTGGAGTTCTCACTTCAATATCGGAGCGTGATGGTCTTCGGCACGGTTCACATTCTCGAATCGGACGAGGCGAAACGCGCCGCGCTGACCGGCCTGCTCGAAAAATATTTCCCCGCAATGCAGGCGGGACGCGAATATCGTCCCATCACGGACAAGGAATTGAATCGCACATCGGTGTATGAGTTAAAGATCGAATCGTGGAGTGGGAAAGAGAACTGGAACGAGAGGGCGGATCAATCGGAGGAGTGGCCTGCGTTGGATGGGAAATGGTTTGAGATGTGAGTCCGTCATTGCGAGGAGGGTGCACTTCCCGACGAAGTAATCCCCTCTTCGTGGAGGGGATTGCTTCGTCGCTTACTCCGTTCGCTCCTCGCAATGACGGACCCCAAGTTACTTCGCAAAATCCCAAAACGCAAGCGCGGCCTGCTCGATTCCCGCCACAAGTTTCAAGTCATTGGTGGGAATTTTACCCGGGTAGCCAAAGATGACGATCACGTAGGCGCGCGTCCCGTTTTCTGAAGGCCAGGCCACAATCGCCGCGTCGCCGACGACCAGGCGTTCCGCTGTGATGGTGCCGCGCTTGTTGTAGAACTCCGCGCCAGCGGGAAGCAGGGATGTCAGCACGCCCAGGCGGGTATCGTCGTTGGGAGTGCGCTCGGCCATCAAGTCCAGAATAATGCGCCGCGCTTCGGGCGGGACCAGTTGTCCCTGATACAAACCAGCCAGCAGGGAAGCGATCTCCTCCAGCGGCGCAGTCCGGTTGAACACATCCACGTGCGCCGCGCCCCACTCGGACAGGGTGGCGGGAATATCCAAGCCCGATTGGCGGATGTAGGCCAGCAGGTCGGTGGTGGCTTTCTCATCGGAAATCACCAGCATATCGCGCAGGAGTTGGTAGAGGAGGTAGCCGTCGCCGTGCGTCTCGAGATAGGCGGACAGGTCCGCGGGTGGGACGCCTTGCTTCTCGAGGCTGGCAAACAACAGCATAGCCACCGGCACTTTGACAACCGAGGCGACGTGAACCAGGTCGTGGCTGTGAAGATCGTAAACGCGGCGACCCGCTTCGAGGTCAAGAATGATCGAGTGCCATTCGCCGCCGGCCTCCTTGAAGATGGCGTCCAGTTTGTCGGCCAGGGAAGTCTCAGCGGAAGTATTGTCCTGCACCGGCGCGGAAAAACGCCAAACGTCGAATCCGCCGAAGCCGGTCAAGCCGATCCAGTTGTTGGTGGTTTCATCCGTCCATTCGTAGAATTGACCCACGCCCGGCTGTCCCGGATCATAGAGCATGACTTCTTTGATAACGTAGTAGTAAGGATCAGGCTGGGTGTTCAGGTTGGTGACGGTGTAGGCGCGCCCCTGTTCGTCCACGCGGGTGACGGTGAGCATATGCTCGAAGGTTCCCTGATCCCCGGCGTAGATGTAGAGAAAATCACCGGCTTTGAGCGGAAAGGTTTTGAAATCGAAATCGCGAATGGATTGGGTAAAACGGAAATGCTCGAAGCGATCGGCCGGAAACGTGCGTGCAATGATCTCGGACTGGCGGTCGGGACGCAACTGCCAGAAATCGTGCAGGTCGGTGTAGCGGCTGAGGAGACCGGCGTCACGAAGTTCAGCAATCGCCAGCGGTCCGCACATGTTGGAGGGATGCGCATATTGCACGTAATTCAATTTTGCGACCACCGCAAGCGCGTCCTCCTGCGTGGGTGAAAGATAAGCCAGGGAAGCCTGATAGAGACGTTCCTTCTGGGCGCGGGTCAGGATGTCATCCTCCGGCGGCTCGGGCGAAACGGACGTGGCAGTCGGCCGCGGCTGAAGCGTTGGAGTAGAAACGACAGGTGGAAGGGTGGGAGTGAATGTGGGCGTGGAAGTGGAGAGGAATGCCGGTCCGCAGGCGGAGAGCAACAACATTCCAACGATGGCAATAATGGATAACCGCATAAAACATCCTCTGATGAAAGTTTGGGAGGGGCAAATCTGCCGGATGGAAAGTTTAGCACAAAAACCAAAATTTCCGCTTGACATCCTCCCTCCCCCGCGTATAATCAGCCCCAACAAGAACGCGCAGAGACAAGTAGCTGGGCAACGGTTCAGAGAATCGCCGGTTTGTGCAAGGCGGTCCGCCAGACAGCGAAATCCACTCTGCCCATCGCCCTCGCAGGGATGCCAATGTAGTGACGACTTCAGTCGTCCAAAATGCGACTAAAGTCGCGACTACATGGTGTCGTAAGAGGGACGGGTTCGCCCGTTAGCGCGCACTCCAAGGTTGTAGAACAAATTGCCAATTTGTTCTACAACAAAAGCAGGTGGCACCACGAGACGCCCCCTCGTCCTGCAAACGGACCGGGGCGTCATTCTATTAACCACAATGGACACAAGGAATTTCCTTCGTGCCCTTCGTGGTAAAAAAGGAGCCAGAATGCTCGACATCAATCTCATCCGCGAAAAGCCGGACGTTGTCCGCAAGGCGTTGCGCGACCGGCAGGATGACCCGTCCCCGGTGGATACCATCCTCGAACTGGACGGTAAACGCCGCAACCTGCTGAACGAAGTGGAAGCGCTCAAAGCCGAGCGGAACGCCGTCTCGAAGGAGATTGGCAAACAGAAGGACGCGGCCGACCGCCAGTCGAAGATCGAGGCGATGCGCGTCGTGGGAGACAAAATCTCGGCGCTCGATAAGGAGATCGAGGCGGTGGAGGCCGAACTCCACGCGCTCACGTCCACCCTGCCGAACATCCCCGACCCGCGCACGCCCTACGGAAAAGACGACAGCGAGAACGTAGTCCTGAAGACGGTCGGACAGATGCCCGAGTTCGACTTCACGCCGAAACCGCACTGGGACCTCGGGCCGGCGCTCGGCATCATTGACTTCGAGCGCGGCGCCAAGTTGGCCGGTTCGCGCTTCTACGTGCTCAGCGGCGCGGGGGCGCGCCTGCAACGCGCCATCATCGCCTGGATGCTCGACCTGCACACGCGCGGCCAGGGCTACCGCGAGCAGTACCTGCCGTTCATGGTCAAGACCGCTGTCGTCTACGGCGCGGGACAACTGCCCAAGTTCGCGGACAACCTCTACAAGGATCACGAGGAGGATTACTACTTCGTGCCGACCGCGGAGATTCCGCTCACAGGCTTGCACATGGACGAGATCCTCGACGAGGCCAGCCTGCCGAGAATGTACACGGCCTACACGCCCTGCTTCCGCCGCGAGAAAATGAGCGCGGGCCGCGACGTGCGCGGCATCAAGCGCGGCCACCAGTTCGACAAGGTGGAAATGTACATATACTGCAAGCCCGAAGACTCGGAGACCTTGCATCAGAAAATGCTGGCTGACGCCGAGGAAACCTGTGCGCTGTTGAAAATTCCCTACCGCGTCAAACAACTCTGCACTGGCGACATCGGTTTCGGCTCCACATTGACCTATGACCTGGAGTTGTGGGCGCCCGGTTGTGACGAGTGGCTGGAAGTTTCCTCCGTCTCGAACGTGACCGACTTCCAGGCGCGGCGCGGCAACATCAAATATCGTCCCGCGGACGGCGGCAAGACGCGCTTCGTCCACACGCTGAACGGTTCGGGACTCGGACTCCCCCGCACACTGATCGCCGTCATGGAAAACTACCAACAAGCGGACGGCTCCATCATCGTGCCCGAAGTGCTCCGTCCGTGGATGGGCGGGATTGATATAATTCAACCGTAGACAGGTAGACAGGTACACAGGTACACAGGTACACACGTAACACGGAACACGGAACACGCAACACGCAGCGTAACTCCCACTTTCCACTTCCCACTTCTCACTTCCCACTTCTCACTTCCCATGCCCCTCGACATTCCCTTCTGGTTTCAGATCATCATCCAAACGTTCACCCTGTTCTTCCTGCTGTTGGGACTCTTCGGCCT
>CAYJLS010000163.1:0-8917 GCA_964371065.1 uncultured Anaerolineaceae bacterium
GCGGTGGGGTGGGCAACCACCCCACCGACCGAAATTTTCACCGCGAAGGCCGCGACACTTGCCCTGGCGGGCAGTGCCAGGGAGAACGCGAAGAAAAACTAAAGAATTTAAATATCGTGTTGAGAATCTGCAAGAAAACCTTCGCGATTTTAAACTTTCCTTCGCGGCCTTCGCGTCTTCGCGGTGAGATTGCCTTTTTGCAGTGGACTCATTCATGAATTCCGTCATTGCGAGACGCCAGTGGTCTTCTGGCGGCGAAGCAATCCCTCCGACTGGCAAAAATCTTCGAAGTAGAGGGGATTGCTTCCCGAAAGTCGCAACACTTGCACAGCACTCCCACTCCGCTTCGCTACGGGGACTTCGTGCGTTCGGTGCAGTGCAGGTGTGACGGATGTACGGTAACAAATTTAATGTACGCACGCCAAAGTGATGGGATGTTCGCCTGTTCGGGCGGCAGTTGAACTGCCGTCCCATCGGTTTGGCGCGCTAACAATTTAATTCTATGGGACAAAAGCCACCTGTGTCGGGCGCACCAGCAACATGGGAACTTGCAACGGCGGCATTTGCGCCAAATGCGGCGAACTGATCTCGGCATCGTAAATGGACACCCACGGGGAGTGGGAGATTTGCAGGTTGGTGACCAGGTCTGTCTGGGCGGAGGCGCGGACATTGCCGTTCACCACGAACAAGCCCATTAAAACAACGACCGGCTTACTGATGCGATTGTCTTCGCGCACATCGTAGTCCAATGGCTCCTGGGAAGGCGGCGCAGGATGGAATCCGATGATGAGCGACACAGGCAAAAGCAACTCGGTATAGGCCAGAGGTTTGATGCCCCCCGCGACGGCTTGAATCCATTGCAACTTATACAGGTGAATATAATCGGGAGCGCTATCCGTGCGAAACCAGGTATTGAGACGCACGCTGCTCCTCGTCACAACCTCGCCGCGGATCAAGCCGTTTTGGGTATACACCAGGACGACAGAGGCCTTTTCTTCGGGACCCAAAGTGTACATGGCAAACGCTCCTGAATAATCTGGATAAATTATATCAAACGTTACATCGCTTCAAAGCCGCTTGCGCCTCAAGCAACGCCAGTTCGGCCCAGCGCCAGATAACGGAAGGAATGTTCAGGCAAATTCCACCCTCAGATTTCCTTCGACATAGAACGAACGCGCCGCGAAAGGCGGATCGTCCGCGCGCATTTGCAGGATGCGACGGAGCAAAACCGCAACATCCTCGACGAGGGGGCGGGTCGCCAGTTCGGACGCGGACAGCCACTCGAGCGATCCCTCGCGTGAGGGACGCGGCTCCCCGTCGGCGCACTCCCCCGCGAACACGTACAGCCCGACCCCGATCGCTTCGCCCGCGTCCACCGTCACTGTGCCGACCAGCCTCAGGTCCGCGGTCAGACCCGTCTCCTCCAAAAGTTCGCGTCGCGCCGCCGAAAGGACATCCTCGCCGCGCTCCACGTGTCCGCCCACGCCGTTGTATTTTCCCGCCCACAGGCGTTTGGTCGGTGCGCCCTTGAGAAGCAAAACCGATTCCCCGCGTCGCAGAAAAATCAACACGCGGGGAATCAGCATGTAACGTTCGCGATTGATGCCTTGATCGGAGGAGGGCATGGGATAAGTTGGATAGTTTGGTAGTTTGATAGTTCGATAGTTCGGTAGTCGCGTGGTCGGTTGCGCGTTTCGCCTGGACTACGCAACTATGATTGGGAAGCGCTCACGCCACTGCAATGCTCTTATCCAGATACACATCCTGAATAATGTTCAGCAGTTTCACGCCCTCGGCCATCGGGCGTTGGAATGCTTTGCGCCCCGAAATGAGACCCTGCCCGCCGGCGCGTTTGTTGATCACCGCGGTCCTGGCGGCTTCGGCGAAATCGTTTTCGCCCGACGCGCCGCCGCTGTTGATCAGGCCGACGCGTCCCATGTAGCAGTTCGCGGCCTGGTAGCGGCACAGGTCAATCGGGTGATCGCTGGTCAATTCGCTGTAGATGCGCTTGTCGTATTTGCCATACGAAACTCCGTCCGCGTTCAGGTCGATGAAGCCGCCGTTGTTCTCGGCCAGTTTCTGTTTGATGATGTCTGCCTGGATGGTCACGCCAAGGTGATTCGCCTGCCCCGTGAGATCCGCGGAGACGTGATAATCCTTGTCCTTTTTGAAGGCCGAATTGCGGAGGTAGCACCACAAAACAGTCGCCAGGCCCAGTTCGTGCGCCAGTGCGAAGGCCTGCGCGATCTCGACGATTTCGCGATGCGAATCGTCCGAGCCGAAATAGATGGTCGCGCCGACCGCCGCCGCGCCCATATCGTGCGCTTCCTTGACCGTCCCAAACAAAATTTGCTCGAAACTGTTGGGATAGGTCAACAGTTCGTTGTGATTGATCTTCACGATGAACGGAATCTTATGCGCGTACTTGCGCGCCACCATCCCCAGCGCGCCAAACGTGGAGGCGACCGCGTTGCACCCGCCCTCGACGGCCAGCTTGACAATGTTTTCGGGATCGAAGTAATCGGGGTTTTTGGCGAAACTGGCGCCGCCTGAATGTTCGATGCCCTGGTCCACCGGCAGGATGGAAAAATAACCCGTGCCGCCGAGTCGTCCATGGCTGTACATCCGCGCCAGGTTGCCAAGCACGCGATTGTTGCGGTCGGATTGCATAAAGACGCGATCCACAAAATCGGGACCGGGCAGGTTCAGGCGATCTTTGCTGATTTTCGGGGAATTGAACCCCAGAAGAAATTCGGCCTTGTCGCCCAACAGGGATGAAATATCGGTAGTCATGGCATTCTCCTTGCGATTTGTATTGGGTGTGTTTCAACTGAGTTGAGAGAAAGCCGTGTTGCGTGCTTCGTGTTCCGTTTTGAAGGTTTACGCAATACGCAATATGCTACCAGGCTTCAACTGAAATGAAACACACCCATTTGATTTTCTGTGTGTCTTGATTATAACTCCGAAGTCAGGCTATAATGTGACTGAGGCAATGCAACACAACGGAAATTCTCTCGTATATGTTTCTGGAGGTACCCATGAGTGATCTTTTTGAGAAAGTGACCAACGCCCAGGATATTTTCAAAAACCTGGCCAGCAAAATCCCAGGGTTTGGCGGCTACGTGGAGCGCCAGAACCGCCGCGCGGCTGATAAACTCCTGCGCGAAACCGTCGCCAAACGCTTCGAGGAATTGTACGCCCGCGCTTCGAGCCTGCAAAGCGACCTCGTCAGCGGCGGCATGATCGCCCACGTGGACGACATGGAGAGGGCGGTCATCAAGATCCGCACGTTCATAGACAAGATCAGCAAGGCCGCCTACGGCGCGTCGGGACTCTTCGACGCGGTCAAGATCAACGAGAAGGAACTGGCGCAAATTTACGCGTTCGACAACGCCTTCTTCGACCTGGCCGACCAGATCGGCCGCGCCCTCGACACAGTGGAGGCCAGCCTCGCCGACGAGGCCGCCCTGCCCGCCGCCATCCGCAACCTGACCACGCTGGCGCGCCAGGCCGTGACCACCTTCAACCAGCGCGGCGAAGTCATCACAGGCGCATAACACCCTGCTTGTGAAATTTCCATGCGGCAATCTTGCCACAGAGAGCACGGAGAAAACTATTCTCTGCGCTCTCTGTGTCAAATCTTTTTTGACAGGCAGGGACTGGCATGGTTGAAGGCATCTCGATTGCCTCACACCATGTTAGAATGAGCGGGAAACAAGGAGAATAAAATGGTTCTCACCTCCCGTACACAAAACCTACTGGACGATCTGCAAAAAATCATGGCGGTCAACGAGGATGAAATCTTTCAGCGCGGCATTGCCCAGGCAACCACGGACCGCATTATTGAATTGCGCCAGCGCATTGGACAATTGAGCCAGCAATACGACAAGATCGAAAACCTCGAAACGCAAATCCAAAATAAGGGGGTTCCTGCGGATGATCACACTCTTTACACTGACTTGCTGGAATGGCGCGCCGGGCTTCACGAACTGGAACAATTGACTCGCTTTCTGGAGACCGTGTGAGCATCTGGCATGCGGCCGTTGTCCGAATCCTGCATCAAAACAGGATGTTTTTCGATGTCCGCCTTACGGGCGGTAAAGCGCGCGCCTTTCTCAGCGCCACGCAATTTCTTGACATTCACTTCGACCCTGTCACCCACAGTTACTCCTACGCTGTAATTGACCTAACCCTGCCCCACGCAGGCGACAAGCGACTATTTGGATGGGATGATTTTCCCCACCCGGATTACGCGGCGCTAACCAGCCTGGCAAGTTATCCTCATCACTTTCAAGAACGATTGCCCAACGGGAAATGGCAATTTTCCGAATCCACCTTTCGCGGCGACATTGAAAATGAAATCGAGGAAGTCATTCGCTTCATCGAAAACTGGCTCCAGACAAAGGATAGATAGGAAGTCAAAACTCATGTGGCGCGCATACTTCATCGTCCCAACCACAGAGGATGCCATCCGCCTGCTCGCAAAAAAAGGGGGGCGCGCGCGCATCGTGGCAGGCGCTACCGACCTGATGCTCGAACTGGAGCGCGGCGCGCGCAAAAACGTGGATACCCTGATTGACATCACGCGCATCCCCGGCCTCGACCGCATCCACCTCGACGAAGACGAAAACATCCACCTCAGCCCGCTCGTGACGCACAACGACGCGGCCGCCTCCGAACTCCTGCGCACGCGCGCCTACCCACTGGCGCGCGCCGCCTGGGAAGTGGGCGCGCCGCAGATCCGCAACCGCGCCACCGTGGCAGGCAACCTCATCACCGCCTCGCCCGCCAACGATACCATCACCCCGCTCATGGCGCTCGGCGCATCCGTGACACTGCTTTCGACGCGCGGCGAGCGCACCGTCCCCCTCTCCGAGTTTTACACCGGCGTCCGCAAAACCATCATGCAGGCCGACGAACTGCTGGTGGACATTTCCTTCCCAGCGATGACGAAATCCCAGCGCGGGACGTTCGTCAAGATGGCGTTGCGCCGCGCCCAGGCCATTTCCGTTGTCAACGCGGCGGTCATCCTGGACCTCGCGCGGGGTTCCGTTAAATCGGCTTCGATCACGCTCGGGGCGGTCGCGCCAACCATCATCCACGCGCCCGAAGCGGAATCCTATCTAATCGGTACACTTGCCCTGGCGGGCAGTGCCAGGGAAAAACTGACAGACGAGATCATGCTCGAGGCCGCGCGTCTCGCAATGGAGTCCAGCCGTCCCATTGACGATATCCGCGCCTCCGCCGCCTATCGCCGCGAGATGGTGCGTGTCTGCGTCCTGCGCGGGCTTCGCTCTCTGCGCGATGAGACCGAGCAGGACGGGTTTCCGCGCGACCCGGTGATGCTGTGGGGAAAAGAGGAAAGAGGAAAGAAGAAAGAAGAAATCCATTGGCAATTGCCTTCGCCCATTGAAACCATCATCAACGGAAAGAAATTCACTTTCGAAAGTGGACACGAGAAATCGCTCCTGCGTTTGTTGCGCGAAGAGGGGTTGCTGATCGGCACGAAGGAAGGCTGCGCCGAGGGCGAGTGCGGCGCGTGCACCGTGTTCCTGGATGGCAAGGCTGTGATGGCTTGCCTCGTCCCCGCGCCGCGCGCGCATGGCGCGGAGATCGTCACGGTGGAAGGACTCGCAAATGGAGATCAGCTCCATCCAGTACAAGAAACATTCATCCAGCATGGCGCGGTGCAGTGCGGCTATTGCACGCCGGGCTTTTTGATGTCCGCCGCGAAACTGCTGGAGGAGCGTCCCCAGCCGACGCGCTCTGAGATCGAGCAAGCGTTGACCGGCAACCTGTGCCGATGCACGGGCTATTACAAAATTATGCAGGCAATTGAAACCGCCAGCCAGATGAGGTAACCATGTCGAAATACCGCACCTACGAAAAAAAGACCCCTGCCCGCTCAAGAGAGCCTCATCCCGTTTGGCGCGGGATCGGCTGTTTGATCATGCTTTTGGTCCCGGCGCTCTCCCTGGGCATCAGCGCCCTATTGATAGAAATGGCGCTGTCGCTCGGCATTCAACTTCCTCCCGGCCTGCTTGGCTACCCGCTCATGCCCAATATTTTATTCCGGGTGCCTGGACTGGTCCCGCTCCTGAATTGGATTCATAGCATTAATAACCTGTATGCCATACTGGTCGGCGCGTTCGCCATAGCCATTATTCTGGCAAGTCTGCTGGCGCTGGGATATGCGTTCCTCTACCGGCTGGTCGGCCCGCCGCGTTATTCGCCCCTCGACGCGCCGCCGTCAAATATTAAAGTCAAACGATACAAGCGATAAAGCATGTCCAGGCAAAGCATCGGCCAATCCACCCCGCGCGTGGATGCGCGCGGCAAAGTGACTGGGGTTACGCCCTTCTCCGGCGACCTGTCCATGCCGGGCATGTTGCACATGAAGATGCTGTTCGCGGAGCGTCCGCACGCGCGCGTCAAGAGCGTTAAGACCGTCGCGGCGGAAACCGCGTCGGGCGTTGTGGCAGTCTTCACGTCCAGGGATGTGCCCGTCAACGAGTATGGACTGCAATGGCAGGATCAGCCCGTCTTGTGCGGACCTGCCCTCACCCCCGGCCCCTCTCCCGATTACAGGAGAGGGGAGTCGGGAGAGGGAGAAAGGGTGAGGGCGGATGTTGTCCGCTTCGAGGGGGATCAGATCGCGGCGGTCGTGGCGGAGACCGAAGCGGCCGCGGCGGAAGCGGTCAAGTTGATCGAAGTCGAGTACAAAGACTTGCCGCTCGTTTCGGACGCGGTCGAGGCAATGAAACCCAGCGCGCCGCAACTGCATCCCGAACGCGGCGACTCGAATATCTGCGTCCATTACAAGATTCGCAAAGGAGATGTGGAATCTGCATTTGCCCAAGCAGACGTAATCGTCGAGGGTGAATACAAGACTCCCTATCAGGAACATGCCTACCTCCAGCCCGAAGCGGGACTGGCGTACATTGACGAAGAAGGCCGCGTCACCGTGGTCGCGGGCGGACAGTGGACACACACCGACGTGCGCGAGATCGCGCACTGTCTCAGCCTGCCCGAGGAACGCGTGCGCGTCATTTATCCCGCCATCGGCGGCGCGTTCGGCGGACGCGAGGACATGTCCGTGCAGATCGTGCTGGCGCTGGCCGCCTGGAAGTTACAGCGCCCCGTCCGCATCATCTGGTCGCGGCGCGAGTCCATCATCGGGCACGGAAAGCGTCATCCCGTCATCGCCAAAGCCAAATGGGGCGCGACCAAAGACGGCAAACTGGTCGCGGCGGAAATGGAACTGATCAGCGACGGCGGCGCGTACATGTACACGTCCAACAAGGTGCTGGGCAATTCGGCCATTACGTCCACCGGCCCGTATTTCATCCCAAACGTAAAAACCGACGTGTACGGGGTCTACACCAACAACGTGCCGGGCGCGGCTTTCCGCGGCTTCGGCGCGCCGCAAGCCCTGTACATGGCCGAACTGCAAATGGACAAACTCGCCGAAAAACTCGGCATGGACCCGGTCGCGTTCCGCCTGAAGAACGCGCTGCGGGACGGCGACACGCTCGGGGTGGGCACCCCGGCCCCGGGTCCGGTGAGCATCGTCAAAGTCATGGAAGAAGCGGCGGCAAAATTCGGCTGGGACAAGTACAAAAAGCAAACATCCAAAAACAGTCATCTCGCGCGCGGACGCGGCTTCGCGGCGGGATTCAAAAACGTCGGCTTCAGTTTTGGCTTCCAGGAAAATTGCTGGGCCAAGGTGGAGATCCACGGGAGCGATAAAATCGAGAAGGTGATCGTCCACCACGCGGGCGCGGAGGTGGGACAGGGCGCACACACCGTGATGGCGCAGATGGCGGCGGAGGCCGTGGGCGTGAGCGCAGACAAGGTGGAGATGCGGACGTCGGACACGGCCACGATGGGCAACGCCGGGTCGGCCTCCGCTTCGCGCATGACCTTTATGGCGGGCAACGCCATCAAGGGCGCGGCGGAGGCGGCGCTGGCAAAATGGAATGCCGAGGAGCGGCCTGCCGTTGCCGAGTTCAAATACCTCGCGCCGAAGACGACTCCCTTTGAACCAGAGACGGGACACGCCACGCCCAATTTTGCTTACGCATATTCGGCGCAGGCTGTGGAAGTGGAAGTGGACACCGAGACGGGTCGCGTGCGCGTGCTGAAAGTTGTCGCGGCGGACGATGTGGGACAGGCCATCAATCCCATGCTGGTGGAGGGACAGATCGAGGGCGCGGTGGTTCAGGCGCAAGGGTACGCGTTGCTCGAAGATTTGAAAGTGAAAGACGGGCGCATCCTCGCCAATCAACTTAGCACCTATCTCATCCCGACCATCCTCGACATCCCCGAAAAAGTGGAGTCGGTCATCGTGGAAGTCCCCGACCCGAACGGTCCGTGGGGCGCGCGCGGCGTGGGCGAACTGCCCTTCCTGCCGACCGCGCCGGCCATCGCGGCCGCCGTCCACGATGCGACGGGAGTCTGGTTCGATGAGTTTCCGCTCACGCCGGAAAGGGTGTTGAGGGGATTGGGGAAGATATAAAGATGAAAGATGAAGGATGAAGGATGAAGGATGAATTATGAATTATGAAAAACGAAAGATGAAAGATGAAAGATGAAAGATGAAAGATGAAGACGGGATTGGGGGTAGCCTGCCTACTTGCGACATTGGGATTCTTGAATAAGGAACAGGATTTGGCATGACCGCACCCGACAGCAGCAAACAACTCGTAGAACGGTTTGAACAGCACCGCGACGCGTATCGCGCGGGAAAGTATAACGAGACGCAATTAAGGCGGGAATTTTTAGACCCGTTCTTCGAGGCGTTGGGCTGGGACGTGTTCAATAAACTCGGATATTCCGAAGAGAACAAGCACGTCATTCACGAAGATTCGCTGGAAATCGAGGGCGCGAAGAAAGCGCCTGATTATGCGTTCAAGGT
>CAYJLS010000164.1:0-8903 GCA_964371065.1 uncultured Anaerolineaceae bacterium
GCCGTGGACGGCGTGGACTTCGATGTCTATCCCGGTGAAGTGCTGGGACTGGTCGGCGAATCGGGATGCGGGAAAAGCGTCACCTCCCTTTCGATCATGCGCTTGATCGGTGTGCCGGGCAAAATCGTGGAAGGCGAGATCCTCTTCGAGGGCAAAGACCTGGTCAAGGCCTCCGAGCAGGAAATGATGCAAGTGCGCGGCAACCGTATTTCCATGATCTTCCAGCAACCGCAGTCCGCGCTCAACCCGGTCTTTCGGGCGGGAGATCAGATCTCCGAGGTATTGAACATCCATCAAAATTTGGGCAGGGAAGCGGGCAAACAGCGCGCCATCGAGATGCTCAAACTGGTGGGCATCCCCGAGCCGGAACGCCGCGCCGAATCCTACCCGCACGAACTCTCCGGTGGCATGGCCCAGCGCGTGATGATCGCCATGGCGCTGGCCTGCCAGCCCGACCTGCTGATCGCGGACGAACCCACCACCGCGCTGGATGTCACCATCCAGGCGCAGATCCTCGACCTGATGCGCGACCTGCGAACCCAGATGGGTTCCGCGGTTATCCTCATTACCCACGACCTGGGCGTGATCGCCGAAATGGCCGACCGGGTGGCGGTGATGTACGCGGGCGAGATCGTGGAAGAATCCCCGGTGGCGAGCCTGTTCGATCATCCCCATCATCCCTACACCATCGGCCTGATCGGGTCGGTGCCGGTGCTGGGCGAAGTGCGCGACAGCCTGGACGTGATTCCCGGCTCGGTCCCGAACCTGGTCAACCTGCCGCCCGGCTGCTGCTTTGCCCCGCGCTGTGTGGCGCGCCTGGAACATAACTTGTCGGTCTGCACGGAAAACCGCCCTCCATTGGCGGATGTCTCCGCCGACCACAAGGTGCGTTGCTGGCTCTATACCGATTCCAACCAGCACACCGCTCCCTTGAAGAACGGCCAACCCTTTACCAGGAAACAGAGTTGAATTCCATGAACGCGATGATGCAAATCAACCAGAAATCCGACTTATTAATCGTCAAAGACCTGGTGAAATATTTTCCTGTGCGCGGCGGGCTTCTCCAGCGGACGGTGGCGCAAGTGCAGGCGGTGGACAAGGTCAGTTTCACGGTCAGGAACGGCGAGACCCTCGGCCTGGTGGGCGAATCAGGTTGCGGCAAGACCACGGTGGGACGCTCCATCCTGCGCCTGATCGAACCCACCTCCGGCGAAGTCACTTTCGACGGCGAAAACATTATCACGATGCGTTCCGGCTCCCTCAAGGCCATACGCCGCAATATGCAGATCATCTTCCAGGATCCGTATGCCTCGTTGAACCCGCGCATGCCCATCGGCGAATCTGTGATGGAGGGCTTGCAGATCCACAAGATCGGGCGTCCCAAAGACCGCTGGGATGTGGCGATCCAAATGTTGAAGAAAGTGGGACTGGAGGAATACCATGCCCGCCGCTACCCGCACGAATTTTCGGGCGGACAGCGCCAGCGCATCGGCATTGCGCGCGCCCTGGCCTTGCAGCCCAAGTTTATCGTCTGCGACGAACCCGTCTCCGCGCTGGACGTGTCCATCCAGTCGCAGGTGCTGAACATTCTCAAAGACCTCCAGCGCGAGTTCGGCTTGACTTATCTCTTCATTGCCCACAACCTGAGCGTGGTGGAGCATATCTCCGACCGCGTGGGGGTGATGTACCTCGGCAAGCTGGTGGAACTGGCGGACCGCGACGACCTGTACCGCGAACCCCTGCATCCCTATACCAAAGCCTTGATGTCCGCCATCCCCATCCCGCACCCGAACGTCAAGCGCGAGCGCACCATTCTGAAGGGCGACGTGCCAAGCCCGCTCCACCCGCCCAAGGGCTGCCGCTTCCACACGCGTTGCCCGGTTGCCATTGCAAAATGTTCGGTGGACGAGCCGGAGTTCAAGGAGTCCCGCCCCGCTCATTGGGCCGCCTGCTGGCTCGTGGAATAAATCCGTCGCTTGTTGGAAAGTTGATATTGCGATAGGATTCGGGTTGCACGAACCGAATCCTTTTTTATTTAGGAGATCGCCATGCCCGCGCTGAAAAGCCTGTCACAAAAAATCGTTGTTTTGATGGTTTTGCTTTCCGTTGTGTTGTCCGCCTGCCAGCCGAAGCCGGACGGGCAGGAAACGCCCGCGCCTCCCGTTTTATCGGCCACGCTCACGCCCGGCCCGGCCTACACGCCCACCCCGCTTCCGGCGCGCGTGCTCAACGTCTGTTTGGGCGAAGCGCCCAATACGCTGTACCCGCTCGGGGTCCCGAATGCCGCGGCGCGCAGCGTCCTGTCCGCCGTCTACGATGGGCCGTTCGACGCGGTCGGGTACGCGTACCAGCCCGTCATCCTCGAGAAGATGCCCAGCCTCGCAGACCGCGACGCGCAGGTGAACCCGGTGGCGGTCGCTGTGGGGGACGAGGTGGTGGGCGCCGATGGGAATCTCACCTTGCTCGAGGCAGGCTCGCGCGTCCGCCCCGCGGGTTGTCGAAGCGATGACTGCGCCGTCAAGTTCGACGGCGCGAGTCCCATTTCGATGGATCAGATGTTTGTCGAGTTCAAGATGTTGCCCGGCCTGCTGTGGTCGGATGGCACGCCCATCAGCGCGGACGATTCGGTCTACGCCTACACGCTTGCCAAAGATGCCGCCACACTCGGCTCGAAATACGTTTTTGACCGCACCCAATCCTACGAAGCCGCCGACGAGACCACCATCCAGTGGTGGGGCAAGCCCGGCTTTGTGGACCCGACTTACTACACCAATTTCTGGGGACCTTTGCCCCAGCGCCTGTGGTCGCAGTTCTCCGCGGCCGAATTGCAAACGGCGGACATTTCTTCACAAATGCCCATGGGCTATGGCGCGTACGTGCTGAAGGAATGGAACGGCGACACCCTGCGCCTGGTGAAGAATCGCTGGTATTTCCGCGCTGCGGAAGGATTACCCAAATTCGATGAATTGATCTTCCGCATCGTCGCCGACGCCGACGCGGCCGTGACCGCTCTGATCGAAGGCCGTTGCGACCTGATCGACTCCACCGTTTCCCTCGATTCCCAGGTCAGCCTCCTGATCGAAATGGATCGCGCCGGGCAGGCGCAATCCTACTTCGGACAGACGCCCAGCATGGAATGGCTGGCTTTCGGCATCACGCCCTCATCCTATGACAACGGTTATACCCTGGCAGTGGACCGTCCCGATTTCTTCGGCGACCCGCGCCTGCGCCGGGCGGTTGCCGCCTGCCTCGACCGCCAAAAAGTGGTGGACACCGTGCTATATGGTCTCGTTCCCGTGCCGGATACCTACATCTCCGCCGACGATCCCCTGCACGCCGCATCACTGGAGGCCTATCCCTACGATCCTACCGCTGGGATGAATCTGCTGAAAACCATCGGCTGGGTTGACCACGATAACAACCCCGATACGCCGCGCCACGCGCAGGGCGTGGACCGCGTCACGAACGGCGCCGAACTGACCTTCACCTACATCACCACCTCGGCCACCCAGCGCCGCCAGGTGGCGGAAATCCTGTCACAGTCGCTGCGCGGGTGCGGCATCGGCGTCAACGTATTCCACGCTTCGCCGATGGAATTCTACGCCGAGGGCCCCGGCGGTTCGCTCTTTGGCCGCAACTTCGACCTGGCCGAATATGCCATGTCCACCCTCACCCTCCAGCCGCCCTGCGCCCGCTTCGCCGCCTCCGAGATTCCCAACGCCGAAAACCACTGGGTGGGTACCAATCTGGGCGGCTACAACAATCCCGCCTTCGACGCCGCCTGCGCGCTCGCACACCAGTCCCTGCCCGACGAGAATGCCTACGCCGAAAATTACCACCTGACCCAGAGCCTCTTCGCGCAGGACCTGCCCGCCATCCCGCTCTACAACCGCCTCGAAATTGCCGCGGCCCGTTTCGATTTCTGCAACTTCGCGCTCGACCCGACCGCCGCCAGCGACCTGTTTGCCATCGAGACCTTCGACTACGGCGACTCCTGCCTGCCCTGACGTTTCCCGCCTCTTTCCGACCTTTGAGTGGGTCGCCGTTATTCTGACAGTTTGCGCGGCCCCCCAGACCAAAAACCAGGTTTCTCAAAGAAGCCTGGTTTTTGGTCGTACTTCCCTCCCCGCGCCTTTTAGTATGGTCTTCTCAAAGTAGATTGACAGATTGACTGATTTGGAACGCGAATTTCGCGATGAAAAGTACAGATGTGTGCGAATTTCGCAAATTTCAATGGATTTTATTCGCGTACCATCGTGCCCGTAGGGTATTCGCTAATTCGCGCCATTCGCGTTAAAGGTCTTCCACTTTGAGAAAGCCATGCGCCTTTTACTGGTGATTACCCACAAGTCGCCGCCGTCGGGCCCGCAGTTGCACTGCGGATGCAGGCGGCAGTCCAACTGCCGCCTAAACTTGTGGGTAATCACCGCGCCTTTTAGTCTTGTAAGGAACGCGGGGAGGATTGTTTGCTATAATCGGCGCATTATGACAACTCCGCGCATCCTGCTTGTGGACGACCAGCGCGATATCCTGCGCCTGCTCCACGCCACGCTCGACACCCTCGGTCACAAACTCGAAATCTACGAAGCGCCCTCCGGCGAGGAGGCCCTGCTCGAAGCCTCGCGCCACCGCTTCGACCTGCTCGTCTCCGACTACAAACTGCCCGGCATCACCGGCGTGGAACTAATGAAAAAGGTCCGCGCCAAAAACCCGGATGTGAAGTCCATCCTCATCACCGCCATGAACGATAAAAAGATGCGCGATGAAATGATCGCCGCCGGGGCCATCGCCATGTTCGACAAGCCCATCCCCCTGGCCGATTTCCTCGACGTGGTGGAGCGTGCCCTCGGACTCGAACGCACCATCCTGCCGCCCGAAGACGAAAAAGTGGAGGCCAGCCGCGAGACCATCGCCGACCTGCTGACCCATCTCCGCAAGCAGGCCGGGGCGCAGGCGGTCTACCTGCTCAGCGACCGCGGCCGCGTGCTCGAACGCGCCGGCGACCTGTACGACAGCAGCATGGAAGTCTCCCTGCTCTCGGCCCTCATGTCCATCTTCGCCTCCGGGCAGAAAGTCTCGCGCTTCATCCATCAGCCAGGCCCCAACCATTACCACGTCTTCAGCGGCGGCGATCACGACCTGATCCTGATCCCCGTGGACGCGCTCTACGGACTGCTGGTGGCCGGGGAAAGACTCGCCGAGCGCGCCCGCATCCTGGATGTGGTGGACGCCATGCTATCCGCCCGCGGGGCGATGGAAAAATCCCTGCGTTTGATGGGCATGCCCACCGTCCTATCCGAGGCGGATGTGGCTGAGATATCGCAGTCCGGCCCCCTTTCCGCCTCGACGAATGTCCTGACGCAGGATATCGAGAACCTGTTCACGCAGGTGAAGAAGCAGAAGATCAAAGCCAGGGATGCAGACGCCTTCTGGGATGATGCCGTGGAAAAACACGGCAATCCGCCCCTTCAACCGGATATGATTTCGTATGAGCAGGCCAAACAACTCGGCCTGACGCCGCCGCCCCAAACGAAACCGCTTTCCAAAAAGTGATATTGTCCCACCGCCGCCCCTGTGATACAATTTCGCCCGCACTGGGGCATGGTGCAACGGCAGCACACCGGCCTTTGGAGCCGTGGATCTTGGTTCGAATCCAGGTGCCCCAGCCTTTTCAAAATCCCGCGCAGGCGGGGCTTTTTCTCTGACAGGCTTGCCCCGCCGCGGCGGAGACAGCCTGTTTTTTTATTTTAGGAGCCGTGTAAAAATAACTTCCCGATTTCAAAGTTTGCGAGCAGTTGCACTGCGAGCCGTCAGCAGTCCAACTGCTGACGGAAACACGGAACTTATTTTTACACGAGTCCTTAGGAGCCGCCATGAAAGTAACCGCCATCCTCCTTGCCGCAGGACAGGGGACTCGCATGAAGTCCGACCTGCCCAAGGTTCTGCATCCCGTGCTGGGCCAGCCGATGCTCTGGCACGCGCTCGAAGCCGTTCGGCAGGCTTCCAGCGAGACGCCGGTTGTGGTCGTCGGGCATGGCGCGCAGGCGGTGACGGAGTACCTCGGCGATTCGGCGCGGACGGTGGCGCAGGATCCGCAACTGGGGACCGCGCACGCCGTCATGCAGGCCGGGCCGCTTCTGCGCGGGACCTCCGAGCTGGTGCTCGTCTGTTACGCGGACATGCCGCTCCTGCGCGGCGAGACGCTGAAACGGCTGGTGGAAAAACAAAAAGCGAATCCCGGCCCCTTCTCCATGCTGACGGTTTTCAACGATGACCCGCGCGGTTTTGGGAGAATCGTCCGCGCCGCGGATGGGACGGTGCAGGCCATCGTCGAGGAAGCCGTCGCCACGCCGGAGCAACTCGCCCTCCGCGAACTCAACGTGGGCGCGTACTGCTTCAACGGCGATTGGTTATGGGAGGCGCTGGCACGCATCCAAAAGAATCCGCGCAAGGGCGAATATTATTTAACGGACGCGGTCGAGCTGGCCGCGCAGGCCGGTTTACCGGTGCAGGCCGAGGTCATGGAGGGCTTGGAGGCGATCGGCGTCAACACGCGCGTCCACCTGGCGGAGGTCGAAGCGGAGATGCGGCGGCGCGTCAATGAGTCGCACATGTTGAACGGCGTGACGTTGGTGGATCCCGCCTCCACGTATATCGAAATCGGCGTGACGATTGGCCGCGATACGGTCGTCTGGCCGAACACGTATTTGCACGGCAAGACCGAGATTGGCGAGGGGAATGTGATTGGGCCGAATACCGTGATTAGAGATTCGAGAATAGAGAATAGATGTAAAGTGTTCGCATCTATGTTGGAGGGGGCCTGGCTGGAAGACGATGTGGACATGGGCCCGTTTGCGCGCTTGCGAAAGGGCGCGCATTTGGGCAAGCGCGTCCACATGGGAAATTTCGGCGAGGTGAAGGACTCGTACCTGCGCGACGGCGTGAAGATGGGGCACTTCTCGTACATCGGCAACGCGGACATTGGATCGGGTACGAATATCGGCGCGGGGACGATCACCTGCAACTATGACGGGGCCAGGAAAAACCCGACCGTGATCGGCGAGGATGTTTTCATCGGCTCGGACACAATGCTGGTGGCGCCGCTCAAGATCGGCGACCGGGCCATCACCGGAGCGGGTGCGGTGGTGACGAAGGATGTGCCGCCCGATACGCTGGCGGTGGGCATGCCGGCGCGGGCGATCAAGAAGCTTGAGAGAAAGAAAAACGTTGAACGTTAAACGTTAAACGTTCAACGTTTTGCGTAAGGATAATGCCATGAAACTTAGCAAAGAAGAACGCCAATCCCTGATTGATCTTGCCAACGAAGCCCGCAAGCGCGCCTACGCGCCGTATTCGAAGTACCGCGTCGGCGCGGCCCTGCGGACGAAAAGCGGGCGCATCTTCACCGGCGTCAACGTGGAGAACGCGGCCTACCCAACCAGCATGTGCGCGGAGCGCGTGGCGGTCTTCACGGCGGTCTCGCAGGGCGAGCGCGAGTTCGAGGCGCTCGCGGTCGTCACCGATAACGGCGGCTCGCCCTGCGGCTCCTGCCGCCAGGCGCTGGCTGAGTTTGGGTTGGAAACCGTTGTATTGATTGCGAATGGGGCGGGAAACTTGCTCAAAGAAATGACGGTCGCCGAACTGTTGCCCGAAGCGTTCACGCCCGATCATCTGGTAAACACGTAAACACGTAAACACGAAACCAAACCTGTGTACCTGTTTACTTGTGTACGTGTATACTTTCTCCCCCATGACCGACTTCCGTTCCTTCCGCGCCGAGGCCGTCGTCCTGCGCCACAGTGACTTTGGCGAGGCCGACCGCCTGCTCACGCTCTACACCCGCGAGCGCGGAAAAGTCCGCGCCATCGCCAAGGGTGCGCGCAAGATCGCCTCGCGCAAGGCGGGACACCTCGAACCGTTCACGCGCGTCAAACTGCAACTTGCCAAAGGCCGCGACCTGTTCATCGTCACGCAGGCCGAGACGATTGACGCCTATCCGGCCCTGCGCGCAGACCTGACCCTGACCGGCTACGCGGCCTACGTGATCGAACTGCTCGACCGCTTCGTGCCGGACGAGGAGGCGGCCGTCCCGTCCCTGTTCCGACTCCTGACCGAGACGTTATCCCGCCTTGCCACTGAATCCATTCCCTGGCTGACCGTCCGTTCGTACGAGATGCGCCTGCTCGACTTTCTCGGATTCCGCCCGCAACTTTTCGAGTGCGCCAACTGCGAAAATGAGATCCAGGCCGAAGACCAGTTCTTCTCCGCCGCGCTCGGAGGCGCAATTTGCCCGCGTTGTGGGCGGGGACTGCCGGGCTTGTGGCCCATCTCGCAGGAGGCGCTCAAATACCTGCGCCACTTCCAGCGCAGTGAGTACCGCACGGCCATGCGCGCCCGTCCCGACGAGGCGACCCAGAAAGAGGTCGAGACGCTGATGCAGGGCTATTTCCAATATTTGTTGGAGAGGGAATTAAACACGCCGGGGTTTATCAAACACGTGAAGGCGTGATTTCACCGCGAAGAAGGAAAGGCCGCGAAGGTTTTTATTTCACGAAGCCATTTCTTCTTTTCTCTACCGTACATCCCGTCATTGCGAGGGTGTACTCGCCCGAAGCAATCTCTTGTCGTGGAGAGGAATTGCTTCGTCGCTCCTTACAGTCGCTCCTCGCACATCGTCCCCGTAGGGGAATGACGATATGGAACTGTGATTTACTGAATTTAATCTCAGCGTTCTTCGTCCGGTAGAACTGCACTAAACTATGGTGCGCATCCAATTAACTTTTTTTGAACACGGATTTCACGGATTTGACGGATTACACGGATTTTTTCTATGGTTTTTCCGTGAGACTCCGCCGAAGGATCGTCGCGGTAGGGAGGGCAGTTACCCACCCTCCCCCCGCACA
>CAYJLS010000165.1:0-3561 GCA_964371065.1 uncultured Anaerolineaceae bacterium
AATTCAATACTTGGTCGAGAGCGAGGCGCACATGCCAGACATGATTTTGTATAACGGTAAGTTGCATACCCAAGACTCAAACTATCCCCAAGCCACAGCTGTTGCTATTCGAGATGATCGAATTCTTGCTGTTGGAACGGATACCGGGATGCGGTCTCTGGCTAGACAAAAGACTCGGCAGATTGACCTGGGTGGTCGCAGGGTGTTGCCAGGTCTGACCGACTCCCACTTCCACTACTACGACTGGGCGCTCAATCGGCGGCGGTTGGAACTCGCCGACACGGCTTCGCCGGCGGATGTGTGCGCGCGGGTCGCAAAGGTGACAGCCAAAACGCCGCCCGATGGCTGGATCCTCGGTCAGGGCTGGAACGAGACGCGCTGGTCCGACCCGCGCCTGCTCACCCGCGCCGACCTCGACGACCTGACGCCTGCCAACCCTGCCATCCTCTGGCGCAGCGACATGCATCTGGCCGTAGCCAATTCACTCGCCTTGCAAGCGGCGGGCATAAATAATGAAACGCCGGATCCACCCCAGGGAGTGATTGACCGGGACGCCTCCGGCCAGCCAACCGGCGTGCTGAGAGAACTGGCCATCAATCTGGTGCGGGAGGTCATCCCACCACCGACAGAGGCTGAGACAGTCACTGCCATGCGCGATGGGTTCACCGAATTACACCGCCTGGGATTGACTGGCGTCCACGACTACCGCATTATGGGCGGCGCGGACGGCCCGCTAGCCTTCCGCGCTTACCAACATCTTCGGGCTGCCGGTGAACTGGCATTGCGGATGTGGATGCTGCTTCCCGGTGAACATCTGAATCAAGCTATTGAAATGGGACTACGCACAGGCTTTGGCGACGACACCTTGCGCGTTGGGCATGTTAAGTTCTTCTCGGACGGGGGACAAGGCGCCCGCACAGCCTGGATGCTGGAACCGTATGAAGATACCGGCGGTTGCGGGATGCCGCTCACGCCGATGGAAGAGATCGCCGACGCTGTGCGCCGCGCGCACAAAGCCGGCCTGGCAGTAGCCATCCACGCCATCGGCGACCGGGCGAACCGCGAATTAATAACTGTCTTCGAGCAAGTGTTGAACAGCGAGCAGGATACCGCACCCAGCGCCCCGCATCGCATCGAGCATTTGCAAAATATTCGCCCGGAAGACGTGCGCCGACTTGGACGATGGGGGGTCGTAGCCTCGGTACAACCCATCCACGTTCCCGACGATTTCCCGATGATCGAGAAGTCGGTGGGTCGGCGAGGTTGCTGGACTTATCCTTTCCGGGATTTGTTGGCGGCAGGTGTGCCCCTGGCCTTCGGCTCGGATTGCCCGGTGGCCAACCCTAATCCGATGTGGGGCATCCACGCTGCCGTCACGCGACAGATGCGGGATGGGTCGCCAACCGGCGGCTGGTATCCTGGTCAACGCTTGAGTGTGGCTGAGGCAGTCTGGGGTTTCAGCATGGGAGCGGCCCTGGTCAGTGGTCGCCAGGCCGATTCGGGTAGCATCTCCCCCGGCAAATTGGCCGACCTGATCGTTCTGGATCGCGACATCTTTACGATAGACCCGATGGAGATAGCCCAGACCCAGGTGGTGACGACAATTTTTGGTGGGCAAATAGTTTTCGAAAGTTAACCCCAACCATCGGTCCGCGACCTTTCGGGGAATAAATTCGTAGAAGAACGGGGATTGCAGGAAAAGATGAAAGATGAATTATGAAAGATGAAATCGTAGTGATTCTACTGCGTTCTTCATCCTTCATCTTTCATCTTTCCGCTTTCATCCTTCCAGAGTCCCCTCGCGGGGATTGGCTGTCTTTCTACGAACCAGCGTCATCGCGCACTAAATTATTGGGTACGAGTGTCTCATCATTATAGTCACGGAGGGTGGTTGCGGCTATTATATATCCAATCCCTCCTCGAATCCTCGGTTAGAATTGAATTCATCCCGCGAAGCGATCCTTCATCTTTCATCCTTCCTCCTCCCGAGTCATCCTTCATCAATCACCAACGGAACACGGGAAAAGGTAGACACGTACACAGGTAAACACGGAACACGCAACACGTTTCATCTTTCATCTTTCATCCTTCATCCTTTCCCCCCAAGGAACCCCTCATGCCCCTCCCCACAAAAATCACCGTCATCGGCGCGGGCAGCACCGAGTTTGCCGAGAACACCTTTTCCAGCTTGATGCGCAGTGAAAGACTGCGCGGCAGCGCCATGGCTCTCGTGGACATCAATGCCGATTCGCTCGACATCAGCCGGAGACTGGCTGAGCGCCTCAACCGCGAATGGAATAGCCAAATGACCATCCGCGCGCACACGGATCATCGCGACGCGCTCGACGGCGCGCAGTTTGTCGTCAATGCGATTGAGGTCGGCGCGCGCGAAAACCTGTGGCGCAAGGATTTTGAGATCCCGTTGAAGTATGGCGTGCGCCAGCCCTACGCGGAGAACGGCGGTCCGGGCGGATTCGCGCACGCGGCGCGTAACATCGGGCCGATCCTGCAAATCGCGCGGGATATGGAACAGGCCTGTCCCGAGGCGTGGTTCGTTAACTTCACCAACCCGATGGTCCGCATTTGCGACGCGGTCAACCGCCATAGCAAAATCAAAGCGGTGGGGTTGTGTCACCAGATTTACGCGGGCTACGTCATGGTCGGTATGGCGCTAGCCGGGGATTTGGGCATCGAAGTCCCGCCCGAACTGACTGGCATGCACGCCTCTGCGGATCAATACGTCGCGCAGCAACTCGTCCGAAAGCAGATCGTCCCGCTGGTGGATATTCGCGCCGCGGGACTGAACCACTTCACGTGGATCCTTTCGATCCACGACCGGCGCACGGGCGAGGATCTCTATCCGCTTTTTCGGGAACGCTTCTTCGAACTGGACCCGAAGTTCGAGCCGCTGACCAGGGACGTTTTCTCCGCCTTCGGTTGGTTCCCCGTCCCCGGCGACACGCACCTGTGCGAGTACCTGCCGTGGACGAGCGATCCGGTGGCCAAGCCCTGGGAGAAATATGACATCAAACTTTATGACTGGGAGTTGATGGCTGCCATCCGTGATTTTAAACTCAATCGCTTGAACGAGATGGCGAATGGCAATGTGACCATCGAAGGCCTGCTGGATACCGACTCGGAGGGCGCGCTCGAAATGATCGAGAATATATCCGGCGCGTCCACGCATTATCACCTGGCCGCGAACCTCCCCAATGTCGGGCAAATTGCCAATTTGCCCCTCGGCGCAACAGTGGAGACTCCCGTCGTGGTGGACGGCGCGGGCATCCATCCCGTCCACGTCGGTGCGTTGCCCGAACCGATTGCCGAACTCTGCCGCCGCGAGACGACCGTCGCGCAACTCTGTGTGGACGCGGCGGCGGAAGGAAGCCGCGAAAAAGCCCTGCAATGCCTCCTGCTCGATCCCGTCATTACGGACATCGAAACCGCGAAAAAGATCCTCGACGATACCCTCGTGAGTTACAAGAAATACCTGCCGCAGTTTTGGAAGTAGCGCATCGCAACTTGCAACTTGCAACTTCCAACTTCCAACTTCCAACTTCC
>CAYJLS010000165.1:3661-8837 GCA_964371065.1 uncultured Anaerolineaceae bacterium
ACTTCCAACTTCCAACTTCCAACTTGCAACTTCCCCATGTTAACCCGCCTCTTCCGCCAATCCGACGTTCCGCGCGAATACCGCGCCAACTTCCTGCACCTTTATCTCGACATCGGCTGGTTCGGAATCCTGAGCGGTTCAGCCATCAACTTCCTGGCGATCTACGCCGCGCGCCTGGGCGCGTCCGCCCTGCAGATCGGGATGATCGGCGCGGCCTCCGCGGTGGTCAACCTGCTGATCGCCATCCCCGCCGGGCGCTGGGTGGAGAAGCGTAACACCGGCCAGGCGGTTTTCTGGTCGTCGGTTTTCTACCGTCTCGGTTACGCCTTGTGGATTCCCCTGCCGTGGCTGTTCAACGCGCAGGGACAAATCTGGGCGCTGATCGTTCTCACCTTCCTCATGGCCGTCCCGCTCACGCCGCTGGGCGTAGGTTTCAACGCGCTGTTCGCGGAGGCCGTCCCAACCGATTACCGCGCCCACGTGGCGGGCGTCCGCAACGTGGTGCTGTCGGTGGCGTACATCGTCAGTTCCCTCGTCAGCGGCTACATTCTGGAATCGGTCGCGTTCCCAACCGGTTATCAAATCGTTTTTGGGATTGGATTTTTCGGCGCGGCGATGAGCACTGTCCACCTGTTTTACGTCCGCCCGCTGAAGCAGGATCGCGCCCCGCTTCGCCCTGACCTCGAGCCGGATCCCGCGCAAGGGAGCGAATCTGCCCGCGGACTCTGCGCGAAGCCATCCAGCCTGCGCCTCGACATTTTGCGCGGCCCCTTTCGCAAGACGCTGGTGGTCCTGCTCTTCTTCCACCTCGCGCATTACATCGTCACCCCCATCTATCCGCTCTACAACGTCAATGTCTTGCATTTGAACGATGACCACATCGGCATCGGCACCGCGCTCTTTTACCTGACCGTGCTGGTCGGCTCCGCGCGACTCAACCAGGCGGTGGGACGCATGGGGCATCAACGCGTCACCGGCTGGGGGATGATCGGCATGGCGTTATACCCGTTCATCCTCGGACTGTCCCATCAGGTGTGGCAGTATTACCTGGTTTCGTTGATCGGCGGATTCACCTGGGGCATGGCGGGCGGCGCGTACGCCAATTACCTGCTCGAGCGGATTCCCGACCACGACCGTCCCGCGCACCTGGCCTGGTACAACATGGCGCTCAACGCCGCCATCCTGGTCAGTTCCTTCCTCGGTCCTTTCTTCGCCGATTCGCTGGGACTGGTCGCCGCGTTGATGCTATTCGCTCTCATGCGCGTGCTGGCTGGATTGACTGTTTTACGCTGGGGATAAAACAAAGGCAGTCTCCATTTTAAGCGCAGTCCGATTTTTTACCGCGAAGAGACGACACCTGCCCTGGCGGGCGGCGCCAGGGAGAACGCGAAGAAGGCTGTTGGCCGCGAAGGGAAACCCTTCGCGGCCTTCGCTTCTTCGCGGTTCAATTTCATCGTGCACTCTACGGGGAGACTACCAAAACAAAACAACCCGGAAAATTTCCAGGTTGTTCCAATTGGCGATCCCGACGGGATTCGAATTGGCGGAGTGAAACATTTTGACCCACTAACGATGATTTGATTTTTGCGCCCTTTTAGGGCGTTTTTTTATTTAAGACAGGCGGATTTTATACGGGGTTATAGAGAATGTCAAGCAATTCATGGGAGATGTTGTTAAAGTTGAGACGGATGTCTGCTCATGTCACAACAGAGATCTGTTCTACTTCACGAATCCGGTCGGATGAGGCAAGTAGCCAGCACAGGGCAAAGGAAAACGAAAAAAAGCGAGGGTTATCCTTGGATTCTGTGTTGGTCAGATAAAATCTGAACAAAAACCTTTATGTCCCTTTGTATCACGGCAGATAGATTCGTGTCTCAGGCTTGAATGCCGCCCACGAAAACCAGAAGTGGTTGATGGAGACCACGGGCGCGAGCTGCTTTCCTTCCAGTTTGCCTGAAACTGCCAGCCCGAAAATGTTCCATACACTGTTTGTTCCCCCGTACGCACAAGGTTGACATAGGATGCGCCCATCCAGAATGACTTCGCGTTCATTGATGATCTCTTCCCCGCACGTTTCGCAGTTGACACGCACGCCCGCGCGGCTGATGATGCTTTTGATGGGTGTATTCAAATGGACAGGTTGGATCTTCAACAGTTCGTCATCAGGCATGGACTGGTACGCCTGCAACTGCATGAAGTAATGGCGGGATTCGCCGTCAGCGTAGGCAAAGGCTCGTTGGCGCACATCAGGCTGGGGGCGATGCGAAGCGCTCGTTCGGTTTCCACATCCACGAAGGTCGCGGCGATCTTCCCGTAGTCTTCGATCCGCATCGTGCGATGCCCGACCGTACAACCAGTGGCGGCATCGATGCCGTCGGCGAAACAGCCGTCGGTTTCGAGGATGACCAGCAGGCGTTTATCGGCGCGCGGAAGGTCCAGCCCAAGCGCGGACGCACCTGCCAATCCAATGCGCGCGCCGAGGACTTGTCGCGGACAGAGATGGGTATGACGGGCGGAGGCAATGTCCAAAATTCTTTTAGGTCGCGCATATCAAACTCTCTGTGCGGAGCGCGCGAAGATTGTTTTTGCAAGTTTAATCACGAGACCGATAAACGCGGCAAGCCACGCGATCAGCGCAAGATAAATAAAATAACGCGGGATGATATAAAGAAAATCCAATTCCAGCGCTTTGGCGAGTTGAAAGGTGCAGACGGTGTACATGCCAAAGGGGAAAACCAGCCCCCAGTACAGCGGATGATACGTCAGCGGGAAGCGTTTGTATAGATGACGCCACGCGCCGAAGATGAGCAGGAGCGGAATCCACCAGGTTCCCGTTGCCCAAAAGAACAGCGTGAAGCCCTTGATGAATGGAAGCAAGTCGGTAATGAATGGTTGGTTGCCCTTGAGAATGATATTCGCGCCCGCCAGTGTGGTAATGGCGACCGCGCCCATGTTAATCCAGTAGGGTGGGGTGAGATCCTGCGGATTAAGTTTGAAAAACATGAAGCGATAAAAGATGAGCGAGATGATGAGAATGTAGAACATACAGCCGAGCAGGTAGAGGCATAACACGGCGAAGAAAAACGCTTCTTCCCATGCGCCGAAGCGGGATGAAATTAATGCGCCTAATACCGCGAGAGACTGCGTGGACACGACCGCCACCAGCCACGCGCCGTTGATTCCCGATTCAAGAGGCGGCTTGTCTTCTTTCAAGGTCATCAACGTGAAGAAGGCGTAAATCAAAACGAGCCAGAGCGCGAAACCGACCAGCCAAAGGATGAACGCGGTTTGCTGGTCAGACGACAAAATGACGAACTGGCTTCCCAGCACGTTCGTCCCTGCGACGAGGGTGAAGAAGCCCGCGCTCAGGTTGTGGTTGGATAAATCAGCAAAGACGCGCGAAGAGTGACGGAACAGCCGCGCCAAAAATAAAAGCCAGAGAACGGCGTAAAAAAACTGATTGAGATAAAACAGGGGAAGCGCGAGAAAGTCCATGCCCAAAAGATGACAGGCGATGGAGACGATGCCCGTCGCCATGACGAGGGCAAAGTAGGCGGGATGCAGGTCGGCGCTTTCGCGGTCGAACATGCGCCAGAGGGAAGGTTTGCTTTCGTTGGCAGATTGATTCATGGGATTATTGCGGCGTTCATCGGTTTTCCAAATAGATTTTCAACGCGGCGGCATTATTGCGTTCATAATCCCAATACTGCAAGATTTATCTTGCCTCACGCGGCAACATGAATGTTGCGGTACGCGTAATTTCTGTTTCAACATAATACGCCTGACCCGCGCAGGCGCGGCAGAGGATCTTCGATTCCCAGATAACCTCGCGCTGGTTGATGATCTCCTCGCCGCACGCGTCGCAGTCCACGCGGACGCCTGCCAGCCCGATCAGCGCGGGGATGTTGATTCGCATGGTCACCCACTTGAAATCCAGCAGGTCTTCGTCGGGCATGAGTTGATAGCCGAGCAGTTGAGTTTCCCAGCGGTTGCGCGCGTCGGGGGTGTATTGCTTTGCCAGTTCGCGGACGTCGAGCCGCGGCGCGATGCGGACGGCGCGTTCGGTGCGCGTGTCCACGAATGCCGCGGCGGTCTTGCCGAAGTCTTCCACGCGCAGGGTGCGCCGACCAACGTAACAGCCCGTCGCGGCGGAGACTCCGTCCACGAAACAGCCGTCGGTTTCAACGAAGGCGAGGAGACGCTTATCGGACTGGGGCAGGTCGAGGGTCAGGAGGGAGGCGGCAAACATCCCCACGCGCGCGCCCAGCACCTGTCGAGGGCAGAGTCGGTGATGATGGGTCGCGGAGTCGTGCAGAAGTTCATCCAGTGATTTCATGGCATTTCCAATGTGATCAGCGGTCCGCGCCGCACCGCCCATTTTGTGCCGAGGGCGGAGAGGGATTCTTCGTCCAAAAATTTCCGTGCCATGCGGAAGAGCACCTGCTCCTCCTTTTGGAAGTGAGCGCGGCTGACTTCGATCATCTGGGAGGCGAAGCCGCGTCCCTGTGCGAGACCGTCAGCGGATTGAATGCGTTCGAGCAGGTTCACGATCTGGTCGTGTTCCATCCGCATGACCGCCAAAGGTCCGCCCTGCGCGCCAAGATGAGGTTCAAGCGCCGTGAAAAGCAATTCGTCTTCGAGGCTGGCGTGGGCTTCAAGGGAGAAGGCGAGAGGCGCGATGCGGTTTTGCAGGATGGCGAGATTTTCGATGGCGGGCAGGGCTTGTTCGATGTCTTGAAGGAGCAGGTAGAAAACGCCGTGTTCGCCGAGGAGAGCGTCTGTGATTAGCATGGGTGGTTATTGGGATGAGTTTTTTTGTACACAGATTACGCGGATCCTTCGGCGGATTCTCACGGAAAAAACAAAAAGAAAAATCCGTGTTATTCCGTACCATCCGTGAAATCCGTGTACAAAGATTTACTTTTGCGCGGGTCTCTCTTTATTCCAGATGACCACTTGCAATGGTCGCCAGAGGTAGGTGATCGGATACGTCATCACATGCACCAGCCGCGTGAAGGGGAAGATGGCGACGATGACGAAGCCCCACAGGTGATGCCACTTGACCACCGCGGGCAACGCCGAAACGTATTCGATCTTCGGCTGGAAAATCAGCAGGGACAACAGCCACGGTTGCGCGGTGTGCAGGAACCAGTCCGAGCCCCAGCGATAAACGAAG
>CAYJLS010000166.1:0-8651 GCA_964371065.1 uncultured Anaerolineaceae bacterium
ACTATTACCAGCCCGGTTTCCTTTTTATTCCCTTCGGCATTTACGCGCCGCAGGATGTGGTCAAGCCCAAGCGCAATTTCCTGCCACCGCAAGTGGAAGTGATTTTCAGCGATATCGAACTGATCGAACCGGACAAGAACAAGGTGACCCTATCGAACAAAAAGGTTGTCACCTACGACTATCTGGTGGTCGCCACCGGCAGTTACATCCACCCCGAACAGACCAGCGGTATTAAGGACGGCGGCGGCTGGCGCAACAACATTTTTGATTTTTACACTCCCGAGGGCTCGTCTGCGCTGATGCGCCACCTGAAATTCTGGAAGGGCGGACGGATCGTCCTGAACGTGGCGGAGATGCCCATCAAATGCCCCGTCGCGCCGCTGGAGTTTCTCTTCCTGGCTGATTGGTTTTTCCATGAGCGCGGCATGCGCGACAAGGTGGATATTACGTTCGCCACGCCGTTACCCGGCGCGTTCACCAAGCCGCGCGCTTCCGGCGTCCTGGGCGGGATGCTCGAGGAACGGAACATCAAACTCGAAACCGAATTCGCCATCATGGAAGTGGACAATGGCAAGCAGGTGATTCGTTCCTACGATGAGCGCGAGATTCCCTACGATCTGTTCATCACCATCCCCACCAACATGGGCGCAGACGTGATTGGCCGCTCCGGCATGGGCGATGAACTCAATTTCGTGCCGGTCAACAAACACACCCTGCAAAGCGAGAAGTGGGAAAACGTCTGGCTGGTCGGTGACGCCAGCAACGCGCCCACATCGAAGGCGGGATCTGTGGCGCACTTCATGCTGGAGGTGGTGGTCGAAAATATCCTCCGTCACATGGAAGGGCTGGAGCCGCTTCCCAAATTCGACGGCCACGCCAACTGCTTCATCGAATCTGGCAACGAAAAAGGCGTGCTGATTGATTTCAACTACGACGTGGAGCCTTTGCCCGGTATGTTCCCCTTGCCTGGTTTTGGTCCCTTCTCCCTGCTCAAAGAATCGCCTGCCAATCACTGGGGCAAAATGATGTTCAAGTGGATTTACTGGAACGTCCTGCTTAAGGGCGGCGAGATGCCGTTCGAGTCGCAGATGTCCATGGCTGGCAAGTGGAAATAGGAGACATCATGGAAGAAGAACTTGCTCTCCTCAATAAAAAACTGGACTACCTGACCGAACAATTCGAGTCCCAGCGCCGCCGCCAGGATGATATGAACGAACTGATACAGGACGCTGTCCCGCTCGTCAACCACATGGTCAAACTCTCGATCAATGAACTGGCGGAAGTGGGCAACGACTTTGAACTGGGCGATCTGCTCTTCCTGCTCAAGCGCGTCCTGCGCGACACCCGCATGTTGGTGGGACTGCTGGACCAGGTGGAATCCATGGCCGATCTCGCGGAAGAGGGACAGAAGATGGGCAAGCGCATCTTCCACCAGGTGACCATGGAACTGGACCGTCTCGAGCGCGAAGGCTACTTTGGATTTGCCCGCGCCGGCGCGAAAGTCGCCGACCGCCTCGTCCACGACTACAAGCCGGAGGACGTGGAAGCCCTCGGCAATCGCGTGGCGGACGCGCTAAAGACCGAGCCGCCCGCGAAAGTTTCGCTCATGGATTTGTTGCGTTCCCTGGGCGACCCCAAAGTCCGACGCGGACTGTATCGCACCCTCAATTTACTCAAAGCCATCGGTGACTGACCAAGTCACATCACGTTTCAAAAAAGGAGAATTAATATGTCTGTTGACCTGACCCCAATCGCCTTCAATGCCGATGGGTTCATGACGAACCCCAACGAGTGGACGAAGGAAATCGCCGAGGAACTGGCGAAGCAGGAGGGAATCGAATCCCTGAGCGCCGAACACTGGAAGATCGTGGATTTCTGCCGCGCTACCGGCCTGACCTCGGGCAAAGCGCCGACCCTGCGCCAGATCACCACTGGCACGGGCATTTCCACCAAGGATCTGTTCGCCCTCTATCCGAAGGGACCTGCCAAGAAGGTCGCCAAAATTTCCGGCCTCGGCAAGCCCGAAGGCTGTGTGTAATTTTAAAAGACATCACAGGTTTTAGAAACCTGTGATGTCTTATGAAGATTGAAAAGGAGAATTATCATGACTGACCAACCTCGCAAGATCGCATTCATTTGCTCCAAAGGTGACCTCGACATGGCTTACCCGGCCCTCATCATGGGATGGGCCGCTCTCGGCAACGGCATTGATGTCACCTTCTTCTTCACCTTCTGGGGACTCGATCTCGTCACCAAGAAGCGCGTGGATAAACTGGAAATTGCGCCTGTCGCCAACACCAGTTTCAAGATGAGCATGATGGGACTGCCGACCGGCAACCTCGGTATCCCGAACATCATGGGCATCATCCCCGGCATGACGGCCTTTGCCACATGGTTCATGAAAATGAAAATGAAAGCCCTGGGTGTTCCGCCCGTGCGCGAGTATATGGAAATGCTCTCGGACGGCGGCGCGAAAATGTACGGTTGCAAAATGACCGTGGACATGTTCGGCATCAAGAAGGAAGATTTCCTGCCCTGCATTCAGGATGTTGTCACAGCTAGCGACTTCATGGATATGACCGAAGGCGCGCAGATCATCTTCATCTAAAATCATCGCTTTCAAAATAAAGAGGCAGTCGCTTTTGAAGTGACTGCCTCTTTTTGCACCGAGCTATTTCTCCAGCGACAAAAACCACCTCGCCAGGAAATACGCCGCCAGCCAGGCCAGCAGGTTCAACCCGATGAAGAATCCGATGATGATGGGATTCCCCGAACTAAAGATGGGCGAGGGCGGCGGGTGCATGATATTTTGCGCGGCGGCAAAGATGACGCGCAACAAGATGAAGAACGCCAGGTTCGCCAGCGAGGTCAGCCACTTCTGGCCGATCATCCACAGGCCGGCCTGCAACAGCGCGCCCACCACCGCAAAGGTCAACGCCAGGCGGAAGCGCGGCTCCGACAGGAACAACCCGTTCCAGTTGGCCTGCATCGCCAGCAGGGATAGCGGCAGGTACGTCACCCAGAAGAGGATGCCCGTGCGGCCGAGCGCGGCGCTCCAGGCGTGGAAAACATCCTTTCGCGCAACCAGCCCCAAAAGTCCCGCGAGAGCCGAGGCGGCAAAGGCCAGTTCGGCGGTCAACACCCACGCGCCGTGCAGGTACACGATCCGCACGTTGGCGCCCAGGCCCTTCTCCTCGGGGCCGAGGAGCGCGATCAGCACAACCACCAGCAGGGTCGCAAAAAAGAAAACGAGGGGGGATTTGAGTTTGGACATGAACGGATTGTACCGTGACTTTTTGGAATCAACATAAAATCCTGACAATATTTTTACACGCACCGGTTATGATATTCGCATGACAAAAGGAGTTCAAATGAGCAAAACCTGGAAATGGATTCTCGGCATCCTGCTGGTACTGGCGCTCGTCGGCGCGCTGTTCGCAATTGGTTTCATGTGGCAGACCCGTATGGGGATCGGCCAGGGCTGGAACACGCCCTTCGACCGCGACTGGAACCACCCGATGATGGGACAGCGCGGCAACTGGCAACACCCCATGATGGGCGGACGCGGCTTCATCCCGTTTGGCGGATTCTTCCTGCTGGGCGGACTGGTGAAACTGATCCTGTTCTTCGGACTGATCTACGGCGCGTACTGGCTCGGACGACGCAACGCCCGCATCACTCTCGACCCCGCGCCGGCCGCGCGCGTAGACGCGTCCGCGGCCCCCGTAGCGAATCCCGTCCCCGCCCCGCGCAAAGTCGCGAAGAAAATCGAATAGCAAGGCAAGTTGAAAAAAGTAGAGCGAGATATTATCTCGCTCTACTTTTTTATTTCACGACGATGGTGAAAGTTACTTCCTGTGTGGCAGGCTCACCCTGCCCAGGCGGATAATGTCCCAGCACGATTTTCGTCTCGCCCGCGGCGACCGCGCGGAAGACCCACACATCCGAGCCGCCCGAACCGGGCGCGACCGGCTCCTGGGCGCGGAACTCATTGGACACATACTGGACAACGCTCTCATCCAGGTTGCCGATCAGTTCCCAGTGATAGCCGGTGGACGGGTTGGATTCGATCACGATCTTGAATTCGTTCCCGGCCGCGACCTCGATGCTTTTGCCGGGGTCCGAGATTTCCAGTTGAGGCACAGGCGCTTCGGTGGGTTTGCCGCCGCAGGCGGTGAGGGTGAGGGCGGCGATAAGGAGGGTGAAAAGAAGTTTGTTCATGTTGTTTTCCTTGTGGCGCAAATTGACAATTTGCGTTACAGCACTATTTCTTTTGATTCATTCAGCCAGTCGCTCTACTCTCTTTTCCACAAGTTTGAGCGGCAGGACGGCGCACGCGAGGCTGACCCCGCTTCCGAGGAACGCGCCAATCAAATAGCCGTAAACCTGCGAAATTCGGAAGGCGACCGCCAGTCCCAACGGCGCGATGAACAGGCCAAAGAGGAGCGGCAGGGCCAGCATCGTGATAACCTGTCCCAGGCAGCCGAGCGAACCCGCGTTCATCTTGCGCGGGTCGTCCCAGGTCAAATTGGCCCCAGCCGCCCCGAACCCGATCATGATGCCGTTCATGCCCGCCATGGATAACGCAACCGCCAACAGGCTGTACAAAAATCCCAGCGCGGAAATTCCCTGCGCGAGGGAGATGACGATCAGAAAGACGCCTCCCAGCGCCAGGGCGGGGAGATAGGAAACCAGGAACTTGGCAGACAGCAAATCAGCGGCGCGCAGGGGCGAGGCTTTCAAAATCCAGTAGTTCTTTCCCTCCTGCGAGAAAGCCATGCCGGCCAGCCGGTTCAACAGAATCCAGCCGACGAACAACGCGATGCCGACGTTGCCATAGGCCAACACCACGCGGAACGATTCCATGAACCAGTCCGGCGCTTCGCCCCGACCCGGAGGCGGCTCGCCCCCCGAACGGAAGATCATCAGGGTATAGATTACGCCGAGGATCAGCGGGGAGATGAACTGCGAAAGATTCCGCAGGTCGCGCCGCAGGACGAGGAAGTCCTTGCGGATGACGGCGCGCGCGGGCGCGCCCAGCAGGCGATCCGCCCAGGATGGCAGACCAGCCTCAAGGTCCGCGGAGCGAGGCGCAGTGCGGGCGGGTTTCTTCCTGCGCGCGACCGCCTGCATCCCCGCCCATCCGCTGTAATACCAGCGTTCAGCCGTCGCCAGGGCGAACCAGAATCCCAGCGCGCACAGTCCGAAGGTGGATAGCGACAGGAGGGTCCCGGAGAGCCAGCGGCCTTCGCCAATGTCCACCAGTCCGCGACCGGCCCAGTTCAGCGGGAGCCAGAGCGTGTCGGCGCGGACGAGCAGGCTGGCCGCGCCGCTCAACTGCTCGTTGGAGATGTCCGCGTTCCCGGCAAAGGCTTGCGAGAAATTCCCCAACTGTGAGCAAACGATGGCGAAGGTCGCACCGAGAAAGGCAATGACTTCCGCGGCGCGGCGGGCGGGAAAGACGCGCGCCACCAGCATGACGATGAGGGAGGAGAATCCCGCCGCGACCAACGCCAGGGCAACCAGCATCAAAACGAGGAGCGGGTAATACAAAAAGTGGTAGCCGCCCGAAAACCCCAAGCCGAACAGGACGGGCAATCCGAATAGGGAGAGCAATCCGAGGTTGGGAAGAATCGCCTGCATCAGTTTGGCGACAAAGACCGCCCGGATGGGAACCGGGGAACTGAGCAGGAAGTCCATATCGCCGGAGAGGTACAAGGCCTGTAACAGCACACCGAAACTGGTTACCAAAATGCCGACGAACATGGCGCTGAGGGTCAGTGACGGAATTGCCTGCAATAACGGGCCTGCCTGGATGCCGACATATTGGGCCAGGTCCGGCGAGCGCAGGAAACCCAGGAACAGCGTGGACAGAAAAAAGACAAAACCCGCGAAGCCCAACACGGCCAGCGCGGCAACCAGGCGCAGGATTTTCTGGCCGGGTTTCGCGTGGCGGAAACTGTTGAGGCTGATGCGCACGCGCAGGCGCAGGAGATTCCAGGTGGCGGGCAGGACGCGCCCGGAGGGTTGCGAGGCGCTCATTTCAGGATCTCGGCGATGGCCGCTTCCTCGGCGCCGCCTGTCATGCCGAGGAAGATGTCCTCGAGGCTGGTCTCCCCGCTTTTGCCGAGGTTGCGGAGTTCATCCATCGTGCCAATGGCGATCAGTTCCCCCTTGCTGATGATGCCGATGCGGTCGCACATGCGCTCGGCGATCTCGAGGATGTGCGTGGACAGCATGACGGCCGCGCCGCGCTCCGCCAGTTGGCGCAAAATGTCCTTGATCAGCCGCGCCGACTTCGGGTCCAGCCCGACCGTGGGTTCGTCCAGCACGAGCACGCGCGGGTCGTGGACCAGCGCGGCGGCCAGGGAAATCTTCTGTTGCATCCCGTGGCTGTAGGAATCAAGGGTGTCGTCGGCGGCCTCGGTGAGTTCGAAGGTACGCAACAAATCATCAATGCGATGCGCCACCTGCCCAGGCTTCAAGCTGTAGAGGTCGGCCACGAAGCGCAGGAGTTCGCGCCCGGTCAACTTGGCGTACAGGTTGGGGGTGTCGGGGACATATCCGCTGGCGGCTTTGGCCTGCAGGGGCTGTCCCTGGACATCGCAGCCAACCACCTTGATACTGCCCGAGGTGGGTTGCAGCAGGCCGATGATCATCTTGATGGTGGTTGTTTTCCCGGCGCCGTTCGGGCCAAGGAATCCGAAAATCTCGCCGGCATGCACGTCGAAGCTGACATCCTTGACGGCCACCTTGTCGCCGTAGCGTTTGACCAGGTTGCGGGTCTCGATTAGGGTTTCAGGCATGGAGTCTCCATTGAGTTGGAGTGCGTCGCACCAGACGGGTTGGCGTTATTCGGTTCGCGAACGAATCCTGGGCAGAGGCCAATCCCGTCAAAAGAGGTGCGGCGCACTCGCGGGATATAACGCATGAATAAGGACAGTCTCTCGGCTGTCCTTATTTTACGCTCTTTATCCTGTTTTCGGGAGTCACTTGCGTGAGGCGAAGGCATGTTTGTATTTAATCAATAAATTATCGAGCGCTTCACGAAGAAGAACCGCCTCGCCCACACCCTGTTCCTTTGCAAGTTCTGAAAGCCGTTCCAGCTGGGTGAGCGTATAGTGTGAGGTCTTCGGCGCCATCTTCTCTTCATACGAGAGGACGATCTTGTTCCGTCCAGTCGCTTTGGCTTTGTACAGCGCCTGGTCTGCTTTGCGGAGAAGTTCGTTTTCATCCTGCGCGTCAATGGGGAAGGCGGCGATCCCGCCGCTGATGGTTAACTGGGCATTGACTTTTTTCTTCCCATCCGACATGCTTTTCAATTGGGCGATCTCGGCGCGGGCGCTTTCGATGAGCAGGAATGCCTGCTCGCGTTCCGTATCTGGAAAAATCAGGGTGTATTCTTCGCCTCCATATCGGCAAACGATGGCCTTGCCTCCTGCCACGCGTTGGACAATATCCCCGACGGCTTTGATAACCACGTCTCCCGCTTCGTGCCCCATGCCATCGTTCAGGCGTTTGAAAAAGTCAATGTCGAGGAACGCCAGCGAAAGGGGACGGTCGTTTTGCTGGGCATGCAGTACTGCCGCTTTCAGTTTTTCTTCAAAGCCTTTGCGGTTGATCAGGCCTGTGAGCGCATCGGAGGTGGAATTATCGGTTGACATACGGTCTCCTTTGTACGACTTTGTTGTAATATGTCAATATAATATATCAACATATTATTTAAGTCAATGCCCAAATTGACGGAAAACCGCCCTTTCTGGAGAGGGTGCGTCACACCAGACGGGTCGGCTTTGTCCGTTGAGCAGACGAGTCTCACGCTGGAACCGATCCGTTTAGAAAGGGTGCGACGCACTGGCGAGCTGGGCAATTCGAGTAGAAAGAACCAAACGTTTTACAATTATACTCATTTCGCATATAATATGAGTATGGTTGTAAAAACTGGATTATCACATTTGGAAAGGATAATGAAGATCATGAAAGACCGGGGCGGGGTCCTTTTGACCTCCGATCTAGCTCAATTCCATATTCCCAGAGTCTACCTATCCATCCTGGAAAATAACAAGGAAATTGAACGGATTTCAAGGGGAGTTTACAAAGCGCCAAACTCTATTGAAGATGAAATGTTTATTTTCCAATCCATATACAAGTTTTCCATATACTCGCACGAGACCGCGCTCTATCTTCATGATTTGACGGACAGGAATCCATTGATCTATTCGATTTCCGTGCCAAGCGGCTATCATTCATCTTCCTTGAACATGAGCGGGCATAAGATCTTCTACGTCAATCGAAACCTGTTCAACCTGGGCGTCGTTTTAATGAAGTCGCCTCACGGGAATGAAATTAGAGCCTCCGACCTTGAAAGAACCATATGCGATATCCTGCGAAGCAGGAATCAAATTGACGTTCAGTTCGTGAGCGAGGCGCTGAGACGCTACGTAAGGAAAAAAGAAAAGAACCTCGGCCTGCTCCATGACTACGCTAAATCATTCCGAATTCAAAAAATCGTCAGGGAATATATCGAGGTTCTCTTATGAACAAAGCCATGCAGTTCAAAGCCAGAATAAGGAATCTGGCTTTGAAGAATCGCGTATCCGCCCAGTCGGTTTTACAAAATTTTATGCTGGAGCGTTTGCTGGAAAGAATCT
>CAYJLS010000167.1:0-8634 GCA_964371065.1 uncultured Anaerolineaceae bacterium
TCGACTGGAACTGGCGGAACGACTTGAAATCAACCAGTTTTAGTCACACTCAAATTCATTTCGGCAAGCCTGCCATCGCGGGCACGAGGATTACCGTCCAAAATGTGCTGGAACTGCTGAATGAAGGTTTGACATTCGAGCAGATCGTCAAGGATTATTACCCTGATTTAACGGCTGATGATTTTGATAGTTGTATTCGTTACGCAGACACAATCGAATGAAACTGAAAGACGGAAAGATAAAGCGCGATCCGATCCCAAAACATTTCAAAAGCACTGAGGCGGCAGCTGAATTCTGGGACAACCATGACCTAACCGATTATTGGGATTTAACGAAAGAAGTACAGATTGAAACAGATATTCAACATCGCGTCTTTCTGACCGCCCTGGAACCGTCTCTAGCCCAAAAACTGACGGAGGTCGCGCACAAGCAAGGCATCTCCACCGAAACGCTCATCAATGTTTGGCTCACAGAAAAAGTGGAAGAGACCGTCTAACCTGTGCTATAATGCCCGCCATGCAAACGAACCCCTGCTTCGCCAATAACAACAATAACGATAATGACGCCGTCCGCGGCGTTGGGCGAAGCATGGCTGGTTGACAGGCAATCTCAAGTCATACCAATCGCCCGACGCAAACGCGAAGGGCGATTTATTTTGTAAACTGCCGGCGTCATTGCGAGCGGAGCGAAGCAATCTCCTCGAAACACGAGATTGCTTCGTCGGGAAGAACACCCTCCTCGCAATGACGGGTGGCGATTTTCGGAGGCGTTTATGTACAAAACTCACACTTGCGGCGAATTACGTGCCGGCCAGGCGGGGCAGCCCGTCACCCTGGCGGGCTGGGTGCATCGTCGGCGCGACCATGGCGGCGTGACCTTTATTGATTTGCGCGACCGCTTCGGCCTCGCGCAGGTTGTCTTCAATCCCGACCTGCCGAAGGAAGCGCTTGACATCATCGCGGAGGCGCGCATGGAGTGGGTGCTCCAGATCGTCGGCGAGGTTCGCAAGCGGCCCGCAGGCATGGAAAACCCAAAGATGGAAACGGGCGAGATCGAAGTCATTGCCCGCGCAGTCAAAGTGTTGAACGCGGCCAAGCCTCTCCCGCTTTTGGTCAACTCGGACGCCGACCTGCCCGACGAAAACACACGCTTGAAATATCGCTACCTCGACCTGCGCCGCGACAAAATGCGCTACAACCTGACCCTGCGCCACCGCGTCGTCAAATTCATCCGCGACTACCTCGACGAAAAAGGCTTCCTCGAAATCGAGACGCCGATCCTGTTCAAGACCACGCCCGAGGGCGCGCGTGACTATCTCGTGCCATCCCGCATCCACCCTGGGCAGTTCTACGCGTTGCCGCAATCGCCGCAACAACTCAAACAGTTGCTCATGGTTGGCGGCATCGAGCGTTACTTCCAGATCGCGCGCTGTTTCCGCGACGAGGATCAGCGCGGCGACCGCCAGCCCGAGTTCACGCAACTCGACCTCGAAATGTCCTTCGTCGAGCGCGAGGATGTCATGGCGATGGCCGAGGGATTGTTCACCGCCCTCGTCAAGGAAGTCGTGCCGCAAAAACGACTGTTTGCCAGTCCCTTCCCGCGCCTGACCTACGCCGAGGCAATGGAAAAATACGGCAAGGACAACCCCGATGTCCGCTTCGGGCTGGAACTGAAAGATGTCAGCGATTTGGCGGCCGGTTCCGGCTTCAAGGTTTTCGAGGAGACCGTCGCGGCGGGCGGACACGTACGCGGCCTCAACGCCAAAGGCTGCGGCGACTACACGCGCAAGCAGATCGACGCGCTGACCGCCTACGTGCAGGAGCACGGCGCGAAAGGCCTGGCGTGGATCGCCGTCACTTCGGCGGGAGAGCGAAAATCCTCCTTCGCCAAGTTCCTGACCGAGGAACGGTTGCAGGCCGTGATGTCCAGGATGGAGGCGCAAAAGGGCGACCTCCTGCTCTTCGTGGCGGACAAACCCTCGATCGTCTTCGAGACGTTGGGACGGTTGCGCGTCAAACTAGGCGATGACCTCGGCCTGCGTGACCAAAACATTCTCGGCTTCTGCTGGGTGGTTGACTTCCCGTTCGTGATGTGGAACGAGGAGGAGAAACGCTGGGACCCGAGCCATCACCTGTTCACTTCGCCCCTGCCGCAGGATATTCCCCTGCTTGACACGGACGTATCGAAGGCGCGCGGCGCGCAATACGACTTGGTGCTGAACAACTACGAGGTCGGCGGCGGCTCGATTAGAATCCACAACCGTCAGTTGCAGGAGAAGGTTTTCCAGTTGATCGGTATCGAACACGATGTCGCGCAGGAGCGTTTCGGCCACATGTTGGAGGCTTTTGAATACGGCACGCCTCCGCACGGCGGAATCGCCCCGGGCATTGACCGCATTGTGATGCTTCTGGCGGACGAACCCAACATCCGCGAGGTGATCGCCTTCCCGAAGAATCAAAACGGACGCGACGTGATGGCCGACGCGCCGTCCGCCGTGGAACCGAAGCAGTTGAAGGAATTGCATATTGAGATTAGAGAGTAGAGGAGTAGAGAGCGGTAATTGGTAATTGGTAATTGGTAATTGGTAATTGGTAATTGGTAATTGGTAATTGTCTTGTTTTGGATGCAGTTGAACTGCATCCCGCTCGCAGTCCAACTGCTCGCGAACACTTCAACTACTCTCTATTCTCTGTTCTCTACTCTCTCCCTCGGAGGAACTATGGCAGTGATACGCGTTGACGAAATTTCAAAATACGATGGCCAGGAAGCGACCGTGCAGGGCTGGGTCTACAACCGCACAGACAAAGGCAAGCTGGTCTTTCTGCTCGTGCGCGACGGGACAGGCTTCGTCCAGTGCGTGGCGTTCAAAGGCGATCTCGATGAGGCGGTCTTCGATCAACTCGTGCGCCTGCCGCAGGAATCGTCGGTGATCATTACAGGTCCCGTCCGCGCAGACAAGCGCGCGCCTGGGATTCCCGGCGGTTACGAAATCGGCGTGAAGCAAATCCAAATCGTGCAAACCGCAGACGCGGATTACCCGATGGCGCTCAAAGACCACGGCGTGGACTTCGCGCTCGACAACCGTCACCTGTGGATTCGGATGCAGAGTCAGTGGGCGATCCTGCGCGTGCGCGCCACGGTCATGGCCGCCACGCGCGAGTGGCTGGACACCAACGGCTTCATCGCCATGGACACGCCCATTCTCACGCCCGCCGCCGCAGAAGGCACTACCACCCTCTTTGAAACCGAATACTTCGACGAGGGCAAAGCCTACCTGGCGCAGACGGGTCAACTCTACAACGAAGCTAACATCTTCTCGTTCGGAAAAGTCTACTGCTTCGGTCCCACCTTCCGCGCGGAGAAATCGAAGACGCGCCGTCACCTGACCGAGTTCTGGATGCTCGAACCTGAGATCGCTTTCTGCGACCTCGACGGGCTGATGGAAGTGGAAGAGCAGATGATCGTCCACATCATCCAGCGCGTCTTGCGGGACCGTAAGCCTGAGTTGCTGTCCCTCGGCCGCGACCTGGCGAAGTTGGAATCCATCCAGACCCCGTTCCCGCGCATCTCCTACGACGACGCGGCCAAGATGCTGAAAGAACTGTACGAAAAAGAGACTGACCCTGAAAAGAAGGAACTGCTCAAATTCGACTGGGGCATTGACTTCGGCGCGCCGCACGAAACGGCTATCACACAACAATTCGACCAGCCTGTTTTCGTTTACGGCTACCCAAGTTCGTTCAAAGCCTTTTACATGGAACCGTGGCCGGGCCGTCCCGAGGTCTGCAAATCGGTTGACCTGCTCGCGCCCGAAGGTTACGGCGAAATCTGCGGCGGCTCCGAGCGAATCAGCGACCACGATCTTTTGCTCAAACGCATTCACGATCAGGGTTTGCCGGAAGAAGCCTTCAAGTGGTATCTGGAACTCCGCAAGTATGGCTCCGTTCCCCACTCCGGTTTCGGCATGGGCACCGAACGAGTGACATCATGGATCTGCGGCATCGAGCACGTCCGCGAGGCGATTGCATTCCCGAGGACGATCAAGAGGGTGTATCCGTAGTTTAGTCTGATAGTCACGTGGTCACATAGTCAAATAGTTACGCGGTCGTTGTGCTAAATTAAAAAGACTCCGGGATTTTTCCTCGGAGTCTTTTTGGTTTCTCTCTGCACGCGGCCATGAGACTATCAGACTACAGACTATCAGACTATTGACTATCAGTCTACTTCGGTATCGTCAGCACCTGCCCCACAGAAATCTTATTCGGGTCGGGAAGATGGTTTGCCTCCGCGATGGCTTTCACCGTCACGCCGTGCTTTTGGGCGACGGCCCAGAGCGTGTCGCCGGGTTTGACGGAGTAGGTGTTTGCGCCTGTCGAACCGGCGACCCCGCCCGAGGTCCCGGAAGAGGCGAAGCCCGCGCCCGCAGATGAGGGAATGGTCATCACCGTCCCCGTCATCACCAGTTGCGGATTGGCATTGAGCAGTTCAGCGAGATTGACATTAAATTTAGCGGCAATGCCCTCGTAGGTGTCGCCAGGCATAATGGTGTACTTGATCGGCTCGGGGATGGGCGCGCCCGCCAATTTTTGCAAGTCTTCCAGCGTCCCCTTGAATACATCAAAATCCACGGGAATGGGCGCCCCGTATTGGTTGGTAATGCCGTCCAGAAATTCCTTTTCGCCTGAATACTGCCAGAACTTGTAGGATGGCCAACCGGCGGCTTCAAGCGGTTTGACGTTCTCGTACGCGTAGGTCCAGTGCGCGATCCACACCAGGTATTTGGAAGCCCAGTCGGGAACTTTTCCATTGAGAAAGCACACCTTTTCTTTTAGAAACGAGGCGCGCGAGTACACCATTGGCGTAATGCCTGTCTCTTGTTTAACTTTGGACAGGAAAGCCTCGGCATTATCCATGAACTGCTTGTTGGTGGCCGTCTCATTGAAGTATTGCTCCAGGTCGAGCGCGGGCGGCAGGTCTCCTTTTTCTGGTTTGACAATTTTCAGGAATTCAGTTGCCTGCTTTGCGCCGTCCTGCGCGGCCTTCAAATAGTGATAAGCGCCGCGCAACATCCCAGCCGCCTTCGCCCCCGCCCAATGCGACGGGAACATGCTGTCCATCATGGTCTGCTTATTGTCCACTCCATAAGAGGAGCGGACGTAGACGAACCGATAACCTTGCGCGCGGACCTTGGCCCAATTGACCACCGGGTCATAAATGGAAACGTCAATCCCTTTTACGAACGGCATGGCTTCCTCCTTATTTATGGTTGGGTGGTTTACATGAGTAGGGTAGCATAAAACGCAAGCAAAATCAAGCAATTCAAGCTCAAATTTTCGGGCGCCTGTCCACCAAGACAGCGCTGGAGGAAGACCCCGATAACTATATTTTGATGCACGCCATGGGAGCGAATACCGCCGGTCAGTTGGGAAGTGTGATCGCAGGTGGGGTATTGCTGGCGGTGGTGGCGGGAATGATGTAGGGAAAAGAAGAAAGATGAAGGATGAAAAAGCCAGAAGCAAATTGCTCTGGCTTTTTTGATGGAAAACCGCGATGGGATTATTCAGGGAGGATGGACAGACCCGCGCTCTTTGCCGCTGTTCGAAGCTGGTTGTCAAATGTGGCGATAGTAACTGGCGCGTGTAAGATATCCTGCCACGTTAACGCACATGCGAGATGGATCGCGTCGTAGCCGCGCAGGACAAACTGACAGATCAGAAAATCCGCACGGGCGACGATTTGCTCTGAAATCGGGATACGATAATAGGTTTCCCAACTCTTACGAAATTCACTCAACGCCTGAGTGTAGCCCACCTCATCCAATAACTTCATTCGATACAACCGATTGATTCCCGAAGAGACCTCTGCGCGCGTCAGCAGGCCAGTGGCAGTACCCGCCGCGCTCTCCACCCATCCGCGCACATCGTCAGAGTTGGCTTCCTGAACGTGGCGTTTTATCACTGCGCTTGTATCAGTATAAAGATTCATTCAGCATCTCGATGATGATATCTGAAGCAAGTTTGTCACTTTTCTTAAGGGTGACGGGCTGTACAGGTCTTAGTTTCTTCCCATTCCACAGAATTACACCCGCCTCCACCAATGTCTTCATGCGCGCTTCCACATCCTCCTCCGCTTTGCGAGGCATCAATTGCCCCATCACCTCGCCATGTGAAGTGATAACAATCGTCTGGCCTTTTTTTACTTTTTTCAAGTAAGCGCTCAGGTTAGCTTTCAGGTCACGGACACCAACAGTTTGCTCTATCATGGGAAACTCCTTTGCGACTACATTTTATCATAAAGTAGTCACACTTCTCCTATCAACCAAAATCCGATTTCCCGCCCCAGCGGATAAAGTGGCAGGAGGTCAATCCGATATTTCTTCCCTCCGAATTCCTGCATCAACATGCGGGCGCGCTGGAGGTCAGTGCGAATATCCAGAGATAACGACATCATCTCCTCGATGATGGCTTCCTGTCGCGGCGCAGCAGAGTATCTCCCCGTCAGTGATTTCAGGTAGGCGAACTGCTCCTGCCAGGCTTCCAGTTCCCCGCGCACGGAGAGCGCACCAAAGATGCCTTGCTTCAAATGCCGCACTTCGTGGACGATGAGGCTGAGCGCGTAGACCTCGTCCGCCAGGGTAGACGGGTTCAACTGGATGTGGCCGAACGCTGTCCAGCGCGCGCCAGTCGGCTGGGGACGCAGACCAACACGGACGCGGCGCGCCCGCAAAAAGTCACGCGCGGCGCGGCCATCGGGACCCGTCTCATCCAGTTTGGCGAGCAAGTTATCCAGTGAAACGTCAGCCATGCCGCAAGTATAATCGGCAATCCGAAGGTCACTGGGCGCGGTTGTGCGTCGCACCTTTTCCGAAGATTCGCCCTCAGAGTTTGGTGCGACGCACTCGCGCACAATCCGAGAGTCCCTGAGAGCGCCATCGGGTAGAATTCGCCGTGAGGACTTTATGAGACCTGTCGCAATACTCGGTATCGGCCAAACCAAAATTGACGAACATTGGGATAAATCGCTGAAAGAACTAGCAGGCGAGGCGGCCTTTGCGGCGCTCACCGACGCGGGACTGAAACGCGCAGAGGCGCTCTTCGTCGGCAATATGCTCTCGCCGCTGATCAACAGACAGAACCAACTCGGCACGCACATTTCAGACTGGATCGGGATGTGGGGCGCGGAGGCGGTAAAAATCGAAGCGGCCTGCGCCTCGGGCGCGGCGGCGTTCCGCGCGGGACTGATGGCGGTCGCGTCGGGCGAGATCGAATCCGTGCTGGTGGTTGGCGTCGAAAAGATGACCGACAAGGCGGGCCACGATGTCACCTCCGCCCTGGCCACCGCCGCGGACGCGGATTACGAAGGCGAGCAGGGCGTCTCGTTCGTGGGACTGAACGCGCTGGTCATGCGCCGTTACATGCACGAGTACGGCTGGAAGCACGCCGACTTCGCTCCCTTCTCGATCAACGCGCACGCCAACGCGGTCCACAATCCGTACGCGCGCCTGCGCCAGAAGATCACGCTGGAGCAATTCGAAAAATCGAGCATGGTCGCCACGCCCATCAACCTGCTGGACGCCTCGCCCATCGGCGACGGCGCGGCGGCCGCGATCCTCGTCCCCGCGGAGAGGTTGACGGGGCGGCGGATCGTCATGGCGGGATCCGCCTCCGCGACGGATACGATTGCCGTCCACTCGCGCCGCGAGCCGTTGTTCCTGTCCGCCGCGTATGCGTCCGCCAGGCAAGCCTACGCGCAGGCAAACGTCACGCCCGCCGATATTGACGTGTTCGAACTGCACGATGCGTTCTCGATCATGTCCGCGCTCTCGCTGGAGGCCTGCGGATTTGCCGAGCGCGGCCAGGGGCCAAGACTCGGCCTGGATGGGCAGATCCGCCCCGAGGGTCGCGTGCCCGTCTGCACACGGGGCGGGCTGAAGGCGCGCGGGCATCCCGTCGGCGCAACGGGCATGTATCAGATCGTGGAAGTCGTCCAGCAACTGCGCGGCGAGTGCGGCGAAACCCAGGTGGCGGACGCGCGAGTCGGCATGGCGCAGAACATCGGCGGCTCGGGCGCGACCATCCTGACGCACATCCTGCGCGCCGAAAATTAGCGTCCCAAAGGCTTGCCTCCCGCCGGTTATTGTCTTATACTTTTGTCAACGGCGCCTTTTTAGTGAAAGGATGTCTCATGCCAGCCGAAAAACGAAAACGTGACAGGCGGAATTTTTCTTATTACATGCGCATCATGGACGAAACGAACGGCAAACTGGTCGGCCACCTGGCCGATATCAGCACGGGCGGATTCAAACTGGATTGTTCGAGCGCCCTGCCGACCAACAAGGACTTCCGCTTGCGGATCGAATTGACCAATGAAGTAGCCAACAAAAGTTTCATGGTTTTTACGGCGCGCAGCCGATGGTGCCAATCCGACGATATTGATCCCAGTTCTTTCAACGTGGGTTTTCAGATTACCAACATGGCCCCCAGCGATTTCGAGATCTTCTCGCGCATGTTCGAAAAATACGGATCGCAGGGCAACCAAGCACAGAAGTCGAACACGGACTATTTGTGGAAATAATTCCAGAGTCCACTGCAAAAACCTTGTGCGACCTGTTCGCCCGAAACCGTCCGCAAGGAT
>CAYJLS010000168.1:0-2648 GCA_964371065.1 uncultured Anaerolineaceae bacterium
GCAGAAGCCAATTTCAGATGTTAAGGTTCGAGGACGAGAGTTTTGCACCTACTGATTATTACTTGTAGAGGCAAGGGCATTTGTATTCAGGTAGCCTGTGGCTGTTATGAAATCTGGGCTGTTGATATTTGAGTTGGTGGAAAAAACATTAATCATGCCAGGCAAGTTATCAAGCACATGTCCAAACTCATGATAGATATTCATTTGGTGAATAGGCGCGTTGCCCATGGTGTAAAACGTTATTGAAGTTCCTGACGTCCATCCGCCATAGGTACAAAGTGGGCAATCGGAGGTGGGAACATATTCACCCATCATGAAAGTGGCGCTTCCAATGATGGATTTCAATTTACCATTCAATGTAGTGTTTATGTTCTGCAAACTATAATACATAGTTATCAGGTTACGAAGATCCCACGTCTTGCCCCCGTCATTCGACATTTTGATCCCAAAATCACCTTTTATTGCAGCTTTCCAGTAACTTACACCGCATTGGGACAGTTCGCATCCGCGTCCCCAATCGCTAACGCCATCATCTGTCTCGTAACAACCTTCATCAGTACATTGCACATCATGTCCGCTTGGATCGTTATACCTGACGGGATTATTATTCACATACGCATACCGATCCCACGCCTGTGTTCCCTGCGTGGACGGAATCATCGAATCCGCTGACGTGAATCGTCCTAACGTGGATCGTACCAGCGCGCGCCGTAAAAATAAAGCCCAAGCTCGGCCTGTTCCCTCTGACCGGTGAATTTGTAGTCCGTGCCGAGCGCGCCGGAGGAGTAGCGCGTCTCACCGAAGGCTTTGTAGAGCGCGGAGGCGGTCTTGACTCCGCTGGCATTCGTCGTGACGGACGAACTCCCCAAGTGGTCACCGAGCAGGTAGGACAGCGTCCCGTTCGTGCGGACGGCGAGTCGCGTCGCACCCGCAAAATAGATTGTTAAGGTGCGGTCACCACACTAGAAAGCTCTGGGCGCTTGGCGTTTTCTCTTCGCTTGGAGTCTGCGGGTCAATTTGAAGCAGGATCAGATATTTCCATAGTCAAAATTCAAAATCACCTAATCTCTCCAGTATATGGGTCAATTTCGAGATCGAATATCCTCTTAGTTCTGCCTTTTTGATAAGTGATCGTCCATTCTTTGTACCTCACAGCCCCAGGCGAGAGGAAGATCGAAATCGAACACGCATTATTAACCGCGGTCCGCACTTCATATCCGCCATTGTCTTCTGCAATTTGGATTGCCTGATCTGCTGAAATCTCAATTTTTTTCAAATCAATCGTTGCCCAATTCATCACTTTTGGAGAGAATACTCTATCCCATATGCTGGCGGAATTCAGACCGGGCTCTATGGTCAAATTGTGGACAATTCGGGATTCTTGTCCAGCAGTTGTTTCAACTTTAAAAAACTCGAAACGAGCATTATAGAAACCGACACCAACTTTATCGCAGTTCAACGTGAAATCCATCTGATGGAGGCTCCATGATTCCAGTCCCTCGTTCCAAATTGCTTTGTGCAAAGTATTCGCAATGAGCAAAAAATCATCTTGCGTCCAACCCGAGCTCCATGATGATAAAACATATTCAGGCGGAGAATCACCAACTAATTTGAAAACATCCTTTTTCCCTTGCCTAATAGATTCTAGTATTGTGCTCGAGTCAATCGAATACCATTGTTGCTTTATGGTTATCTCCTTCTCCGTCGGCCCTAGATTGCAAGACGATATTGCGACGGCAATCACCCAAAGTAGTGACCAAATAATTGAACGAGGATTTGTTTTCATTCTGCCTCGGTAGTGTTATTGTTGTAAAGGGTTTCTATATAGTCAAGGTCGGCATCATCATAATCTTCTGGTAATAAGTATCCATGTTCTAAAAACCATTGCAAATCTAACATATAAAGTTTTAGCAATAATCCTGTGCTATAGTGCAAACCAGTTACCGATTGGCGAAAGACAGCAAGTGAATCAGAAGAACCACCCCCCTCCTCGCTTATGTATTTCCCCCAATCAATTGTGCCATCGGGGTTTTTCGGAAGGTCTTGCGAGGCATTTTGGGCATTGAAGCCAGGGTAATTTTGTCCCAACGCGGCAAGAATTAATCTATCGGTGTCACTACATTTTCCAGGACAGGCGTTGACTACGGTTGCAATTCGCTCCCCCATTCCTAATGCCGCATCGTTTGGATCAAGTGGGTCACCATCAAGCATAGCGGCTTCTTCCGGCATAAGTTGAGCTGGGCCAACACTATCCGCAATTGTACTGGAGTTATCCCAAGGGCCATAATAGTTGCTTTGTACAGCCATGCCTGCCGCAACAACCGCATTTACGGTATGAACATTACCGTTGACGTAATTTACACCTCTCATATCGGGACCCCAAGCAAAAAGAGGCATAATCAAACATGAGAAAATACATATGAAATGCCCCGTCGGGTCCGTATACCTGACCGGATTATTGTTCACGTACGCGTACCTATCGTACCCCTGCATGCCACCTGGAATGATGCTATCCGGTGACGTGAACCTGCCTAACGAAGATCACTTATCTTAACCACTCCCCTTCCTTTCGGGAGTGGTGGTTTTTTTATAATGGGGGGGGCGGCGCCCGGGGAAAAAAAGGGGGGGGGGGCGGGGGGGTGGTTTTT
>CAYJLS010000168.1:2658-8612 GCA_964371065.1 uncultured Anaerolineaceae bacterium
CCCCTCACCAACATCACTTATCTAACCCCCCCCCCTACCTTGCGGGCGGTGTGTTTTTACCCGCGGGCGCGACCGCGCACGCTGGAAAAAACGGGGGGCGTCTCCTGAGAGTAGAATGAGGGTACCAGCCAAACATTCTGCAACACAGGAGGTACCGTCATGCTATCTGAAATCGAGCGTTTCGTCAATTGGGTGCGGAGACGCAGCCCGGAGGCGCGCACCTGGAAAGACTATGGCTATGACCTGCGCTTTTTCGTGAAAGTGGTGGGAGATTGTCCGCTGAGAGAAGTCACGTTCAGGGACATAGACCGCTTCATCGCCGTGCAAAGCGAGAAAGGATTCAAGCCAAGCACCATCAATCGCCGCCTGGCCTCGGTGATCGCCCTGTATGGATTCCTTTCGGTGGAAGATGAGGAACTGAACTGTCCCGTGATCTTCCGCAGGCATCACCTGCGCGAACCGCAGAGACTGCCGCGCCCGGTGCAGGAAGAAGACTTGAAGCGTTTCTTCGCGGTCATTGAAAGCAAGCGCGATTTCGCGATGTTCCTGCTGATGTTAAGGTGCGGATTGCGAATTGGCGAGGTCGCCAGTTTGCAGATGGCAGACCTGTTTCTCGAAGAGGAATTTCCGAGGATTGTAGCACGCGGCAAAGGGTCAAGAGAGCGAGGCGTGTATCTTTCCAGACAGGCCGAACGCGCCTTGCGGGACTACCTGGTTGAGCGTCCATCTGCAAAAAGCGAGTTCGTCTTCCTGAGTTATCAACTGGACGGGCTGTCTACCACCGCCATCCATGGTCGCCTCATGATCTATCGTGAAGCCGCAGGAGCGAAACTCACCGCACACCGCTTGCGGCATTCTTTCGCCAACGACATGTTGAACGCGGACGCGCCGATCACGTCCATCCAGAAACTCATGGGACACCGCTGGATCGAGTCCACGCAGACCTACGTGATGGCCAACGATAAACAAGTCTGCGCCGATTATTACGCGGCTTGCGCGAAATTGGAAGGGTGGGCATGATGGCCGCGCCTCTTGCCAACACGCCCGCGGAACGATATGATCGCTCCCTGCATTATGGCCGCGGCAAGCACGTGCCTGTTGGCGCGCCGCGGCCACTGCCCACTTCACACTGGCCGCGCGAAAATGTTGAGTTGCTCGAACGCTATGAGCAATGGCTGCTGGGCGGCGGGGTGAGTGAGATGGTCGTGCGCCTCTATCACGTCCCGATGGCCGGTCACGTGTTCGGGCTGACTCTCAAACCACATTCGGAACTGGATCTCGAGCACGACCTGGACTGCGCGTTGGAATATGTGAAATCGAAAGGCATTGGCGCGTCGTGGATCAAGAATTGCCATTTGTCACTGGTGAAGTTTCGCCGCTTCCAGAGGCTCGAACGCGGCTTGGGCGAGGAAAGTAAGGAAACACCCTTCGACTCAGCGCGCGTCACTGCGGGACTCCCAGCCTGGCTGGTGAACGAACTGGATCGCTATCAACGCCTGATGCAGAGAAATTGGCGCGACGCCCGCATGGGACAGAATATCCGCCGCTTCTGGTCCGGTTATTTGCGCATGTGGCGCTTTCTCGTTGAACAGCGCGGCGTGCAAGCTCTCACAGACCTGAAGCGCCAGCACGTCCTGGATTACGTGGACATGCGGCTCGCGGCGGGTTACTCGGCTTCGGGTGTGAACGGCGACTTGCGCAACCTGCACGTCTTCCTGCTCTTTTTGCAGGAGGAGGGGTATCACGTGCCAAATTCGCTCTTGCGAATCCCCGGGCTGAAACAGCCTGAGCCGTTGCCGAGGTATCTCACCGACGAACAGGTGCGGAAACTGCGGGATGAGGTCGAGCGCGGCGTGCGGGAAGCCAGTTTAGCCAGCCACCGCCGCCTGGCTTTGCTCATCCGTGCCGCCTTTTATCTGCTCTGGCAGGGCGGTTTGCGGCTGGGCGAAGTCGAGGAACTGCGCCTGGAAGACCTCGATTTCGGGCAAAAACGGCTCTCCGTGCGGGACGGGAAGGGCAAGAAGGATCGCACAGTCTATCTCGCCGAGACCGCCATCCATGCCGTGCAGGAGTTTCTGGCGGTTCGTGGGGAAGGTTCAGGCGATCATGTCTTCCTGTATCGCAACGCGCCTTTGAAGAAGGATATCATCCGCGACAATTTGAAGTACGCGGGCGAGCGCGTGGGCGTGAAGGTCTTTCCGCACCGCTTGCGTCACACCTGCGCCACACAACTGCTGAACGCGGGCTGCCGCGTCACGTCCATCCAGCGCTTTTTGGGACACAAGGAACTGAGTTCCACCATGATCTACGCCCGCGCTCACGACCAAACGGTGGCCGAAGATTATTTCGCCGCCATGCAGAGGGTCGAGGAAAGGCTGGAGATTGTCCCGCCGAAGCAGGAAGAACCTGCGGCTGAAACTACGCCACCGCCCGAATACACACAAGTGCTGGCGCTGGCCGAGGAACTGTCCCTGCCCGAGCTCGGCCTGGATGGCAGGCTGGCTATTGCCGCGCGTCTGCGAGAATTGTTCGGCGCAGAACAGGCGCTTTCACCGCCCGAGGAGAGTATGAGGTTGGTAAGGTGCGAGGAATTTAATCGTTTGGACTGCCAGCTCGAATACTAAAAAGCGTTTCGTCTGGATGATAGAAATAAAAGGAATATATCCAATACTCATCCTCATTTAAATCATAAAAGCATCTAAAGTAACTATAGCCAGATGCTGGTAAATGAACGACGGGTTTACATTCAATGTTGTAATCTCCAATTGCTTTTTCCACTGCTTGATACGTTGCAGGATTTCCGTTTTCTGGAAGGAAGGTAAGCTCAAACGTCTCGGCAAAGTCTTTAGCATAGACACCTTTGGAGCCATTGCATAATGGGTGTTGATTGTTCAGCGACAAGTTTTTGCACAAAGTCACAATAGTGTCTCTTGGCAACGGGGTTGTCTCTTTCTTCCAATCATCTCTTTGCAAAAATTCAACTAGGAATAGAGCGAAGCAAAGCGCCATTGCCAAAATAAAGGAATAAGTTAGAAAGCCTTTCTGGAATTTCATGTTCGATTCGCTTCTTTCAACATTTTACTAATACGGTGTTCTAAATAGCCATTCCAAGTTCGAGCCCGTATAACCAGGTGAATATTCACCTATCAAGGCATTGAACACGGATGGTAAGTCGGAAGGCGACGCAATAGTGCCTGAGCTAACATCAACCGCAATCTCAATTGCAACCAAAGACAATGTATAGTCTGCCATTGTTGTGTCATCATGTCCCATCCAATCTTCAACAACATCATGGTAGAAATTCCCTTTGTATGCCTCGTAGATTCCTTTTCCACCACTTACGGCTGTCGCGAACGCCGCCCAGAAATGCCTTACCTGATTGTCCCGATCTTGAAAATCGGGGTGAAAGCCATCATCGCCAGCGCCGCTCTCAAATTGAATTCCACGAAATCCGTCGCTGGAACCAGCGTTGTGAGCTAAAAGCATTGTGAAAGGACTGCTGTCATACACTCCGAGAAACACATAACTTGTTGCGCATAAGAAACCTTCCCAATCATTGCCATAAATGTACGCCGCTTTTGCAATAATCATATTCATGACGCCAAGCGCGCCGGTAAATTTTTTCTTTACGAAACCCTTATTATTGAGAATTTCTTCATACGCGTAATCTAACAATCGCCCAAGTGGATCCGTAATGCAATTTCCCTGCTCATCGTAGTCATCGCAGGCTCTGTGTCCTGACGGATCTACATATCGTACGGGGTTGTTGTTGGCGTAGGAGTAGCGGTCGAAGGCTTGCGTACCTTGTGAGGCCAGAGGTACAATGCTATCAGGCTGGATAAAGTGGTTAAGATAAGATCGAACCAGCGAGCCCCGTAAAAATAAAGCCCAAGTTCGGCCTGTTCCCTCTGACCGGTGAATTTGTAGTCCGTGCCGAGCGCGCCGGAGGAGTAGCGCGTCTCACCGAAGGCTTTGTAGAGCGCGGAGGCGGTCTTGACTCCGCTGGCATTCGTCGTGACGGACGAACTCCCCAAGTGGTCACCGAGCAGGTAGGACAGCGTCCCGTTCGTGCGGACGGCGAGACGCGTGGCGCCAGCAAAATAATATTTCGTGACGACTCCATTGGTCACCTCGTAGTGATTGCCCACGAAGTATGTGGTCACGCCGTTGACGGTTTGGGCTACGCGGTTGCCGTCGCCGTCATACACAAACGTGGAGGAGACGGTATTCAAGGCAGGCATGGCCAAAACCTTGAGGCTCAAGGAAGCAGGCAAAGGCGGCAGGGCAGGCGCGGAAGCAGGGAAGACGCTATCAGGCAGGTAGGCGAGCGGGGTCATCGTCCCCGTGGGCGTAGGTGTCAGTTGCGCAATGATGGCGTTTATCTGCGCGATCAAGTCGTCTGCCGCTTCAACCGTTATCTTCTTGCCGCGCTGCGCCTGCACCTGATTAATGAAGGCTTGCAATTCGTTGATCGCCGCGTTGATCTGTCCCTTTTCCAGTTTCTTGTTTGCATTGGTCAACTTGCTGTTCAAACTGTTTTGCAAACTGGCTTGGATACTGCCATTTGCAACATAGATATTGACCTGATTCATGACAACTGTAATCGCCTGGAACGGCGTAAATGTCGCGGTAGCGCTTGGTGTAGGTGTTTCTGTCGGAGTGGAAGTGGGTGTGCGGGTAGGGGTATTTGTGGGTGTGCGCGTCGCGGTCAAAGTAGGTGTGCGGGTGATGGTAGGTTTTTGAGTGACGGTCGCGGTCGGAACTGGCGTTTGCGTAGCGGTTGGCGGCGGCGGCACACTTCCAGTGACCGAGACCAGCCGTCCCTCGGCGTCATAATTCAGGACGGATGCGTAGCCGCCCACCGTGCGGTTGGTCATGTTGCCGTTGGCATCATACGAGTACGAATTGCCATTCGAGAGCGAAGAGACCGCGTGCGCATGTCCCGAATTATACGCGTAAGTCACGCCGCCTTTGCTCTCCAAATTTCCAGTGGACGTGTTATAGGCATAACCTTCGCTATACAGTCCATCCGTTCCGCCGGTGACGTTCGCGTTCGTCAGGCGGTCGAGTTCATCGTAGGTGAAGGTTTGGGTTTGAGGACCCGCTTGCGAATCCGTGATGGTGCTGATGTTGCCCACCGGGTCATAATCGTAAGTGTAATTCTGCAAAGTCGCCCCATCGGAGGGACGCGTCGTCGAAAGCGTCAGCAGGCGTCCGCCATCCACGTTCCAGGCGTTGTAGGTGTAGGCGGTGTTGAGTTTGTTCGCGCCGCGGATCAACTGGATCATGCGCATGGCTGAATCGTAGGCGATGGTTTGCGCGTACGTGTCCGTGCCGATCACGCTCGTGGGAAGCATGTTTGAATTATATGCGAAGTTGACGATCTCGCCATCGGGATAGGTCATCGTGGCGGGCAGGTCTGCCAGATTATAGGTGAAAGATGTAACAAATTGTCCGCCGCCAGGAATCTGTTTGGCTTCCGAAAGGACACGCCCGCGATTGTCGTACGTCCACGAGGTGTAATCGCCGCCAGTCACACCCATCGAAGTGCGGCGGCCAATCCCGTTCGTGCCAGAATCATAGTTGTAGGCCACCGTATAGACACCCGGGTCGATTGTTGGGCACACTGCCCCACCGGTGAGATAGTTCTTTCCTTTCGGGCGGTTGAGATTATCGTAGTAAAGGCACGCCACCTGATTCTTTGCATCCACTTGCCGCGTGAGACTGCCCAGCGCATCATAACCGTAACTCCAGTTGCCCATGTCGGGATCGGCCATCGTCAACTTGCGGCCCGCCCTGTCGTAGGTCAGCGTCATGGTCGCGCCGCCGCGCGCAGCCGTCAGCAGGTTACCAAACGCATCATACGTGAAGACTACATTCGGGCCGGTGGGGGGAGTCACAGACAGAGTCCGCCCCAGGGCATCCGTGAGGCTGGTGGTGGTATGGTTCTTGGC
>CAYJLS010000169.1:0-8333 GCA_964371065.1 uncultured Anaerolineaceae bacterium
AATTGCGCTTTTTCAGAAGGTGGAAAGCGCAATTTGTGACCGTGGGTATTATATATCATGGTTTCATTACGTGGAAAATCATCCGTGGACTCGACCTTCCGAGCCAGCCGCCCCCTCTCGGATGGCGTTTTTACAGATGAAACCGCTTGCTCTTTACTTCACCCACATGAGCAAAGTAAAGAGCAAGCTATGAGTTATTTGGCTTTGGCAACGTCGAGCCGACACCACGCATACAACACATCATAGACTTCCAATTGATGCTCCAGGTTTTCGAGATCTTCGGGGAAGCGCAGGCTGTATCCGCTGGCGATGGCTTCGAGGCCGCGCGCGATGGGGTCAATGTCAATGTCCGCTTCCACATCCGCGGCGTGGACGATCTTCGCCATTCGCAAAAGCCCCGGCTCTTTCAGGTCATATTTGAGGATGATGGACTCGAACGAGCACCGTCCGTCCACGTGGCCGAGTTCGACGCCCGGCGCGTCATACGGAATCGCGCCCATTTCCCTGGCGACTTTCTCAACCTGGTTTTTCGGGACGAACAGGAACTCCGCTTCGCTATCAATAAAGCGCGTGATGAGCCAGGGACAAGCGATCCTGTCCACGTGAACGTGAGAACGGGTGATCCATTTCATGGTCTACTCCTTTAACTACACGGTACAAATCCTACCAACGAACCCTGCGGATTGATCAGCGCGGACAGTTCCGCGTAGTCCGCGGCGGGGTGAGCGCAGGGAAGGAATTCTCGCCGACGGTGCGGGCAAGGAGCGTGAAAAGGAGGATGCAACATGCGAGCAGGATTCCTTTGGTTTTCATTCTTCAATCTCTTCGTCCTGGATTTTCTCGATAAATTCAGCCGGGCTGAGCACGGGAATATCGAACTGCCGCATGAAACCAAAATGCTTCTTGTTGCCCGTCACCAGAAATAGCGCGTGGGAGGCCACGGCCACTTCGGCGAAAGGCAGGTCTTTGGGATCTATGACTTCGCTGGCAGGCATGTTCAACGAACGCGCGGAGAATGTCTCGCTGATGGCGCGCAATGCTGCCAACCTGTTTGCTCTTGTCTCTGGAGAAATCTTTAGGGCAGGGCGTAAAGTAACCTCCTCATATTCGTCCCAGATGCGTTCGTCAATCGCCAGGAAGATATTACGCGTCAGTATGAGCCGAATGGCCTTGCTTGAAATACCATCCTCCTTAAGCAGGGAGGATACCAGCACATTCGTATCAACTACGATTGGCATTGCGATTTTCCCGTCTCACTGCCTGAATTTCGGTTTCGATCTCCTCGTCGGTAAGTTTGTCTGCCCCGTTGCGTTTCGCTTCCGCCTGAAACGCGGAGACTGCCGCCTGGGCGCGCAGGAACAGGGCTTTGATAAAGGTTTCATTTTCCGCCCTGGTCAGTTTGTATTCCAGCGCGGCGGCATTTCCCCCGATTTGCAGGCTTCGTTTCATCAGATTATCCAGAGATACGCCTCTCTTTTTCAGCGGTTCCCGCAAACCCGATAGCATATCATCGGCCATGGCATCCAGCGATTTGATCTCGACGCCATTGTCGGTCATCACGAATGTAACCATGTCTCCGCCTTTTAAATTGAGTTTGCGGCGCACCTCGCTGGGGATGGTCACCTGTCCTTTTTCTTGAATGCGAGTGGGAGTAATCATAAATGCCTCCAGTTCTATATGGTCATACTGTCATACAGTATACCAGACATGGAATGACCTCGACAAAGTTCATGCGCCAACCAATGACTTCAGGATTTCCGCTGTCTCCTCTTTTCCCCCAATCCCATTCTCCCCGGCAGGCCCCACGCACGAGGGACAGCCATCCTCGCACGGACATTCGGTCACGAGTTCCAGCGCGCGGGCTAGAAGTTCTTCGTGAATCTCAAATAGTTTTTGGCTGAAGCCGATCCCCGCGGGGACCTGGTCGTACAACACGACTGAAGGCGTGCCGAAGACCGATCCCGCCGCGTCCACGTGCAAACCGAGGTCGCCGGGATCGCACATGAGGAAGAGCGGCGCGAGTTGACTAAGCACGTAGCCAAGTCCGGCCAGTCCGCTTCTCATGCGGACGTTCTGCTCCGCTTTGCGATGGCAGGACGGGCAGAGGGTGACGAGGTTGTCGAGGCGATGCGCCTCCCGGAGTGCGAAGTCTCCTGACTTCGCCGCAACGTCTGGAGACGTTGCACTCCGACGCATAAAGTTGCGAAACGGGATTTTGTGATGGACATCGTGTTGGCGTCCATTTTCCGGCGCGCCGCAAACCTGACAGCAGAATCCATCCCGGGCGCGAACGCGGTCGCGGATCTTCGGCCAGTCGGGGCTGTAGTCGTTGGGGTCGTTGGACCAGTTGCCAGTCTCGCGCAGACGCGAGATCGTCGTCTCAGAAAGCGAGAGCCAGTAGCCGGTCGTCTGCAGATCGGAGGGGGGCAGGTCGAGCGGCTCCTCGCCGAGGTTTTCGCCGCCCAGCCAACTGCGTTTGCGGAAGCCGGTGACTTGGGTGGTGACTTGGAGTTCGCCCCAGGATTTGGTAAGTGGTAATTGGGGATTGGTAATTGTGTCGGGTGAGGATGTGTCGGAGACAGAGATGACTTGGATGGTGGTCTCGCGCAAAGGTTCGGTGTAGTAATCGAGACCGACGGGGATGATGGTGGCAATGTTGCGCGTCAGGTCGAGGTCTTGCACAAAATATTGCTGGCCTTCGTGCAGGTAGACGGCGCGCGGGTGCACCATCCAGACCGCGCTGGCCAGGTCCACTTCGCCGATGACGCGCGGGCCCGAATCGCCTTCGGTGTGGAGCACCACGTTGGCGGGCGAGGCCGAGCGCAGGGAAATGTTCGCAGCGGGATAAGCATCCGCCATCCAGAAGACTTTTTCGGCGGAGGCATGGGCTTCGTGGTTGGCGACCAGCACATCCAGATATTCGCGGATGGTCTCCGCGGAAAGACTCCCAAAGCCCTCACCGTCTTTGAAGGGTAACTCGAACAACGCGCAACGCAGGTGTTCCAACAAAATCAGCAGGTGGTCTGGATTCACCAACGCGTGTTCGGGGGACTGTCCGAAGAAATATTCGGGATGGTGCGCGAGGAACTGGTCGAGCGGATTGGGCGAGGCGACCAGCACCGCCGCGGCGGGATCATCCCCGCGTCCCGCGCGACCCGACTGTTGCCACGTGGACGAGATGCTTCCCGCGTAGCCGACGAGGATGGCCGCGCCCAGCCCGCCAATGTCAATACCCAGTTCGAGGGCGTTGGTCGCGACGACGAGGCGGACGGAACCGTCGCGGAGGCCGCGTTCGATTTCGCGGCGCTGGGAGGGGAGGTAGCCGGAGCGATAGCCGCGGATGGGTAATTGGGGATTGGTAATTGGTAATTGCTGACGAGTGGCGGGGGACGTGTCTACCTGCGTACCTGTGTACCTGCCTACCTGTGTGCTTTCCGTCAGTTGCTTGAGCAGGATTTCCACAGTGCGCCGGGAGCGGGCAAAGACGACGCCTTGTACGTTGTTATCCAACAAGTCACCGGCGAGACGGATCGACTCTTGAATGGAGGATTTCCGCAGGCCGATGGATTCGTCCACGATGGGCGGGTTGAAGATGAGGAAGTGACGTTCGCCGCGCGAGGAGCCGTCGCGGTCAATCAGGGTGGCGGGTTCTTCGATCAATTTTTCGGCGAGTTCTTTGGGGTTGCCAATGGTGGCGGAGGTGAGGATGAATTGCGGATGCGATCCGTGAAAGGCGGCCACGCGTTTCAACCGGCGGATCACGTTGGCGACGTGCGAGCCGAAGACTCCGCGATAAGTGTGCAGTTCGTCAATGACGATGAATTTCAGATTGCGAAAGAATTCGTCCCAGTTGGTGTGATGCGGGAGAATCCCCGTGTGGAGCATGTCGGGGTTGGTGAGGAGGATGCGCGCGGTCTTGCGGATGGATTGGCGTTGCGAGGAGGGAGTGTCGCCGTCATAGATGGCGGGTTGAACGTTGAACGTTGAACGTTCAACGTTCAACGTGGAAAACTGATCCTGCGTCAGCGCTTTGGTGGGGAAGAGGTAGAGCGCGCGGGCAGACGGGTTTTCGAGCAGGGTCGCGAGCACGGGCAGGTTGTAGGCCAGGGTTTTGCCGCTGGCGGTGCCGGTGGCGAGAACGACGTTCTCGCCGCGCCGCGCGGACTCAAAGGCGGCGGACTGGTGGCGGTAGAGGGCGCTGATTCCGCCTCTCGAAAGCGCGGCCGCCAGAGGGTCGGGAAGAGGCGGGAGCGGGATCAGGTCGGGGGGACGCGCGGGCAGAGTCCGCCAGGCGGCGATGTCCGGCGCGGTGGCCGCGTCCGTTTTCCAACGCGTGAGCAGGGAGTCGAGCGACACGGTTCAGGCTTCCGACAGGTGCAAATAACGGAAGGCCCACGCGCCGACGGCCAGCGAGATCCAGAAGGTGACGGCGCGATAGATCAGAGTGACGACCACCGCGGCTTCGTAGGGGACGCGCAGGGAGGCGAGCGTGAGAGGCATGATGCCTTCCACGATGCCGATGCCGTTGGGCGTGGGCGAGACGATGAGGAACAGGTAGCCGATGGCCCAGCCCGCGACGATTGTCCCGGCGGAGAAAGGCACGTCGAAGGAGAGGAAGGAACACAGCAGGATGCCCAGCAACAGGGCTTTGCCCATCAGGGCGTGGAGCAGGGGGATGAGCAGGCGCGTGGGGCGTTTCAGGTCTTTCAGCCCCTCGGCGATCTCGGAGGCGAAGGCGTGGGCGCGTTCTTCGCTGAGATAATCGTGATGGAGGAAAGGGTGTACGACGCGGTTGATGAAATGAGCGATGCGCGCCAGCGCATTGCCAAGCGCGTCGGCGGAGCGATAGCCGAGGTAGAGCAGAAAGGCAAAGACACCCGCGACAGCCAGGAGGATGAGAGAGGCGGTAATGTCCGAGGCGTGCAGGTCGTTGCGGCGCAGGAGCACGAGCCAGCCGAGCGACAGTATGGCCAGGAACGCAGCCTGGTCCACGAGCAGGAAGAGCGCGCCGGCCAGGGTGGCCTTGCCGGGCGGATAGCCGCGGCGGCGCGCTTCGTTGGCGAAGACGGCGATGCCGCTCACGCCCGCGGTCGGCGCGACGATGTTGACGAAGGTGGAGGCGGCCGCCACGAGGGTCAAGCGGCGGCGGCTTTCCTCGATACCCAGCAGACGATAGATGGCCTGGTAGGTCAGGCCGATGTTTCCCATCCACAAGGCTTCCAGGATCAGTGCGATCAACAGGTAACGCAGATGCGCCTGCCGCAGGGTGGCGAGGATGTTTTCCAGTTCCCCAAAACTCAGGGCGGCGATTGCCACGCCGAGGAAGAGGACCAGGACGACGATGAATTTTTTCATTGGATGGGATTATACCCATAATAAAGAGACCAGGTTTCTCGATGAAACTTGGTCTCTGAAATGGATAGATTAACTTAACTTCTTCGCCGTCCGCCCAGGCCGCCAACCAGGGAGACGTAGTAGAGCAGTTGCAGGACGGCGGTGACCAGTCCTGCCACGTAGGTCAGTGCGGCGGCGTTTAGCACGTTGTTCACGCCGCGCTGTTCATTTTCATCGCGGATGATGCCGCTTTCCGCCAGCATGCGTTTGGCGCGGGCCGAGGCATTGAATTCCACGGGCAGGGTGAACAGGGCAAAGACCGCGCCGGCCGAGAAGGCGATCACTCCCAGCCAGGCCAGGGTGGTGAATTTCAGGAGCAGGCCGGCGATGATGAGGATCCAGCCCAGGTTCGAGCCGATGTTGACGGCAGGGACGAGCGCGGAGCGCATTCGCATGGGCAGGTAGCCTTCGCTATCCTGCATGGCGTGACCGAGTTCGTGCGCGGCAATTGCCAGCGCGGCCACCGAGGGGGTGTTCGCCACGCCGGGCGAGAGTTTGAGGGTTTTGTCACGCGGATCGTAGTGGTCGGTGAGATTGCCGCCGATGCCCAGGATGCGGACGTCGCGCAGGCCCTGACCCTCGGCGGTCGCGTAGGAGGCGCTGGAGATCAGCCGTTGCGCGGCCTGCGCGCCGGTGAGTCCGCTTTGGGCGCGCACCTGGCTCCATTTTTTGTAGGCCGCTTTCACGTACCAGGAAGTGGCCGCCATCAACAGGAAGGCAGGCACCATAAAGAGCAGATAAGTGGGGTCAAAGAAAAACATGGTTCACCTCGGAATCGGTTACGGAGTGGGAACAGGCGTCGGCATCGAGGTCGGGACCGGGGTCCCGGCGAGAAGCGCCATCAGCGTTTGAATGGCCGCGTCCAGTTGCGGGTCGAGTTTGTTGTTGTAATCTTCCTCGGTCATCGTCACGTACACTTCGGGGGTCAGGCCGATTTTGTGGATGGCGCGCCCGTCCGGCGTCAGCCATTTGGCGATGGTGACGCGCACCGCGCCCTGGTCGTTCGAGAGCGGCGTCCAGGTCTGCACCGAGCCTTTGCCGTAGGAGATGACGCCGACGAGGGTGGCGCGTCCGTAATCCTGCAACGCGCCCGCCACGATCTCGGACGCCGAGGCGGTTCCCTCGTTAATCAGCACCACCATCGGGATGTCGGCCGCGAGGCCGTCGCCGAGCGAAGTATATTTATCTTTTTGTCCACTCCCGTATTGTTCATAAAGCACGATCTTATCCTTGGGCAGGAACTGGGAGGAGACCTCCACGGCGGTTTGCAGGTAGCCGCCGCCGTTGTTCCGCAGGTCCAGGATCAGGCCTTTGGGATTTTGCGCCATCAGCGTTTCGAGTGCAGCCTGTAGTTCGGGCGTGGTCTTGTCGCCGAAGGTGGTGATTTGCACGTAGGCAATGTCGTTTTCGAGCATTTTGCCTTCCGCGCTCTTGATGGTGATCTTGCTGCGCGTGATCTTTACATCGAAGGGCGCCTCACTTCCGCGTTTGATGGTCAGCGTGACAACCGATCCTGCGGGGCCAAGCACCTGTTGACGGGCGATTTCGGGATCAATGCCGGCCATATCCTCCCCGTCAATGGCGATGATGGCGTCGCCGCTGCGCAGTCCCGCCGCCTCGGCAGGCGAGCCGGAGATGGGGCTGATGACGGTCAGGAATTCGGTGGTGGTATCCACGTACGCGCCGATGCCCTCGTATTCGCCCGAAAGGGATTCGTTGGCTTGCTTGAATTCATCGGGACTCATGTAGGAGGTGTGTGGGTCGCCAAGAGAGGCCAACATGCCGTTGATGGCGCCGCGCATCAGCGCCACGTCGTCCACGGGCTGGTCCACGTAATTCTCGTGGACGAGTTGCCATGTCTCCCAGAACGGCTGGAAGAGGGTCTGCAATTCGGACGGGGTGGAGGATTGCTGGTCGGGCGAGGGGGAACTGACGGCGGGCGGGACGATGCCTGGCAGGCCGATCGTTGCGGGCAGGAAGTGTCCCACCAGGAATCCGCCGGAGAACGCGCCAGCCAGCAGGATCAGGCCGACGAGGATGACCAGAATGATTTTTACCGATTTATTCACAAGAATCTCCTTTTAACGAACAATTCAAGGTGAGAGAATATCATGCGCGGATTAAGCGGGGATGAATTATTTGTATGGGAAGCGTAAGAGTAACGCAAAATTAATTTCCCTGGCACTTGCACGCCAGGGCAAGTGTGCGCTACTTCTTCAATTCCTCCACCCTTTTTCGCAATTCTTCCAGCGATTTGTTTTCCTTTTGAAAAGGCTGGCTCAACGCATCCTGCGCGCCGCTGATAAAACTGCGGGTGGTTTTGTCGCCGCGCACAGAACGACGCACCGCCAGGAACATCATCCCATTGGCGACCACGATAATCCCAATCAAAAGCAGGGCAACGAGAAGGCCGTTTCCTTCGTTCATGGTTTGCTCCCATTCAAGAGCGCGGGCAGGTCGCGCCAATCGGTGAAGACCGCGTCGGCGTCGGGCGAGGGTTCGGCATGGTGTGCGAGGATGCCGAACATTCCAAAACCCCGCGCGGCGCGGGTCGTGCGTGGCAGGTCGTCAATCATCACACAGCGCGCGGGGTCGGTCTCACCTGCGGCATCCAGCGCGATCCGAAACGATTCGGGCATGGGCTTGCAGTACGGCGCGACCGCGTTCACGTCTACGATGGAGTCGAAGAGACCCTCTAGTTCGAGCGCGGCGAGCACGCGTCGGGCATGGGAAACGTCCGCGTTGGTAAAGACCAGCCGCCGGGTCGGGAGCGAAGCGATGACCGAGCGCAGAGTCGGATCGGGAGTCAGGTAGTCCCGCAGGGGCAGGTCATGCACGTAGGCCAGGAAATCGTCCACATTCATTTTGTGATTGGCTTGCAGTCCGCGCAGGGTGGTGCCGTATTCGCGGAAATATTTTTCGCGCAGGCGCGGCACATC
>CAYJLS010000170.1:0-8256 GCA_964371065.1 uncultured Anaerolineaceae bacterium
TGATCTTGCTCGCCACATCGAGCGCGAGGTTGATGTTATCGCTCCACACGCTCGCCGCGAGACCGTAGCGCGTGTTGTTCGCAAGTTCGATAGCTTCGCTCGGCGTTCTGAAAGTAAGCGAGACCAGCACAGGTCCGAAAATTTCTTCCTGCACTGTCGCCGCTGCGGGGTCGAGACCCGTTATCAGTGTCGGTTTATAAAACAGCCCTTTTTCGGGCAGCGCGATATTCGGCTGAAAACATTCGCCGCCTTCCGCAATACCCGTCTTCACCCAACCGTCAATCGTGTCCCATTGCGACTGGCCAACGATGGCGCCCATGTCAATGCACTTGTCGAGCGGGTCGCCCACGCGCATGTGTTCCATGCGAGCCTTTAATTTTTGGATAAACTTCGCTGCGACATTTTCCTGCACGATCAGCCTTGACCCTGCGCAACAGACCTGACCTTGATTAAACCAGATCGCATCAACCACACCTTCAACTGCTCCATCCAAATCGGCATCGTCAAACACGACGAATGGACTCTTGCCCCCCAACTCCAGCGACAGTTTTTTGCCCGAGCCAGCCGTCTGCTTGCGGAGCGTTCGCCCCACATCCGTTGAACCCGTGAACGCGATCTTATCCACATCGGGGTGCGTGACGATCATCGAGCCCGCGCTGCTGCTGCCCGTGATGACATTGACCACGCCCGCAGGCAGTCCCGCTTCGGCGACGATCTCCGCGAACAACAATGCCGTGAGGCGCGTGTACGAAGCAGGCTTGAGCACAACCGTGTTGCCCATCGCAATGGCAGGCGCGATCTTCCATGCCAGCATCAACAACGGGAAGTTCCATGGGATGATCTGTCCCACCACACCGACAGACTGATAATCGCGCAGTTCGGTTTCCATCAACTGCGCCCAGCCCGCATAATAGTAAAAGTGACGCGCCAACAGCGGCACATCAATATCGCGCGACTCGCGGATCGGCTTGCCGTTGTCCATGCTCTCGAGCACCGCCAGCAAACGATGATGTTTCTGGATGTTGCGCGCAATCGCATACAAATATCGCGCCCGCACTACGCCAGGCATCTTGCTCCATGTAGAGAACGCAGTTCGTGCCGCCGCGACAGCCGCATCCACTTCCTTTTGTCCCGCTTGCGTTGTCTCGGCTAACAATTCTCCATTTGATGGATTGATAGACGAATAGAATTTCGCACCCTTCGGCGTCACCCATTCGTTGTTGATGAACAACCCGAATTTGCGTCCGTGATCGTCCAGCCACACTTTTACTGCATCAGGTGCTTCGGGGGCGGGTCCGTATTCCATGGTTTTGAAGATTTCAAGTAATTTGCTCATAGGTAACTCCAGTTTTTAGCAAAACGAATTACAACCGTCTCGCCCATTCCGCTAATCCAACTGTAAGACAATCGTTCAGCCATTTACCATAACTTTCCTTCAAACCACCATTCCTAGCAGAGTCTTTATAGGAAAAATAGAAAGGCTCATTGCAGATACGATGAGTCTCCCCGAACTGCGGTTCAGCACTATCTTCATCCTTTTGGGTTTCAGGCTTATTTTCAGGGAAGAAAATGAACCCAGTAGAAACCATAATTCCTCTATTTACTTTTCCTAAGTAATGAAAGGAAAAAACAATTTGGGCTTTTTGCTCACTAAATTGATCGAACAGGTGCAAGCGTATCCATAAACGTTTTCTCGATACATTTGCCAAATAATCGAGCTCTTTGGCAATTTCAACAATCTGCATGTAGTAGTAAAACTCATTATAAGGTTTACTTTTTGTGACTCTAAGCAAAGGCGGAGATGTAACACGTGAAAATTTCTTCTGGAGAGCTCCCGAAACTTCGACCAGCATTTTTTCGGCAGTGTCTACCAAATCCTTCGCTAAACTCTCAACCGAAAGAAAAGCCTTCTCACTTTCCCGCCTTCGGGATTGATAAAGATCCACGATCCCATCCACTACAGCGGGAAGCGCTTTTCCATCTTGTAGCACATCTTCCGAAAGTGTCAAAGCACGCGAAAATGCGCGCTTTGCATTTTGCACAAATAAAGCAACAAGGAACGTCAAATCGCCAATATCAGCGAACTCTAATGCCTTAATATATTCGCCTCGTTGGTCACGATTAATTACAAGTGGGAACCATCCTTCTTGTAAGAACACAAGTGTGGCTAGTGCTCTTGCCACTCTTCCGTTACCATCTTGAAAAGGATGTATTTGTGTAAATCTATGGTGTAACCATGCGGCATTGATTTCAGGGGAAATATCATGGTGATCGTTGAAAAATTCAACAAGTTTGTCCATTTCGGCTTGTACATGAATCGGCGGACAATATTCATGCTCTAAGCCGTCAGGTCTTGTCGGGTTATTTGGCCATTGTTTCCACTGTCCACGTTGTATTTCCATTAAAACAATATTCCCGAACTGATCCCGCCCCTCAACATGCTTTTGATTACGAGTAATAACTTGATGTAGTTGTCGAATATACGTTAAGGATAATTGCCTGCGGTTACTGACAAAGTCAAACAATCCTTCCATGGCATCGTGATGATCTTTAATTACTGCAACTAATTCAGAAACAGGAATATTGGTTGCCCCATCAGGGATAAGCGCCGCATCAATGCCCTGTTCGATGAGCAATTGAGTTACTCCACGATCTATTGTATACAGGCGTTCAAGTATTCCCGTTTCAATTGACCATTCTCGCAATAGACGTTCATTGAACTCCTTCACAGAGCGCGATTCCGTCAATTGTCCGTGTTGCTCCTTCCAGACATTGGCAAGTGAATACAATTCTGCGTTTTCGAGTTTTTTCCAATCCTCGGGCAAGTCGGTAATTGGTTTCCACTCATAGCCTACTTTAGACTCGTTCATTTTGACACTCCATAAAGGTAAATCTCTTGTATTGCATTGGCACATGAAATGTGCCACTCTTATCCCATCGGCAAGTGATGTTTCGCGGCGCAGACCTGACAGGTTTTATGCGCGCCGCGGCGGACGAGAATCCATGCGGGGGAAGTGGGGATGGATGATCGGGCATCTGAGGAAACCTGTCAGGTCGTGCTACACAGGCGGGTGTTCGCCCGCTTCAACCAGAATGCGGCGCAAGTTGACAAGTCCCGCGCGGTTGAGTTGGAGTTTTTCGACCGTCGCGCGGCCAATGGAAATCAGCCCCAAAACGAGCAAGGTATCGTCGCTCCATGCGAAATGATCACTCCAATGATGTCGACGCGGATGAAATAATGGCACAATCGCCTGCGTGACGGAATCCACGGCTTCGGTGTTCGTGTATTTGCGGTTGTTGCATCCCTGGCAGGCGAAAGCGAGATTCTCCAACGCGTTCGCGCCGCCTCTCGAAAGCGGAATGATATGTTCGACCGCAAACGAGTCGGGGGAATATTGCTCTTGTGAAAGGCAATACTCACAACATCCCTTTGCGCGTTCGAGAACGCGAGCGCGTTGCGCCGATGAAGTCCGCGATTCAGCCATGGGCGGGAGATAATCCCAACGTCGTCATCAATTCAGAGACAGTGACCTTGCGAACTCGCGCCAATTCGGCGACCGCCTCCATGCGGTGGACATTGGCAGTTTCGATTTGATCCGAAAGGGCAATTAATTCTACCTGCTCCTTGTCGCTCAGGCTTTCCGCGTCACGCTTTGCCAGCAAGGCGCGATAACGCTCCCATTCCACCGCAGAGAGGCTAGTGTTGATCCGTTGGAGAAGGTCGGTCTCCTCGGCGGACAAGCGCCCAGACGTTGCGCGCGCTTGCAATTCCTGTTGTAGCAACCGCACGATATAAGAATCGGGACTAAGCCCAATTTGGCTGGCGGCTTGCTTTAATTTGCGTTCCATGTCAGGAGGTACAGTCAAAGTGACATTCATAGCAACCTGCCTTTCAACTTTCACCATTCTATTCGGATTCCAAAATCTTAGCGAAGTATCCTGCAAAGGGCCCGATTTTGGAGTTTCTCGAAAGTCTGGAGACTTTCGACTCCGTCTTAGTCTTATCCCATCGGCATGTGATGTTTCGCGGCGTAATGACCCGTGATGTAGTGATACAACTGCCGCTCGAGGTCGGTTAACAAACTGGACGCGCCGAAGCGGAACAGGTTGGGCATCAGCCATTCATCGCCGAGTTCTTCTTTCATCAGCGACTGCCAGGCCATCGCCTGCTTCGCGGAATTAATCCCGCCCGCGGGCTTGAAGCCGACTTTGTAGCCGAAGCGTTCCAAATAATCACGGATGGCACGCGTCATCACGAGACTCACTTCCAGCGTGGCATTGACCGTTTCCTTGCCCGTGGAAGTCTTGATGAAATCCGTGCCAGCCATCATCGCCACGAGACTGGCTTGATAGACCTGCTTGAGCGAACCTAAATCGCCAGTTGCCAAAATAGTTTTCATGTGAGCCGCGTCACCGCAGGTAGCGCGGAATTGTTTGAGTTCATCGTAGAGGGATTGCCAGTCGCCCGTCAAAACATGATAGCGGGAGATGACCACGTCAATTTCACGCGCGCCCGCTTCGATGGCTTGCTCGATCTCGCCGATGCGTTGCGGAAGCGGAGTCTGCCCGGCGGGGAAGCCGGTTGCAACGGAAGCAACCGGGATGTCCGATCCGCGCAACGCCTCGACCGCGTCCTTGACGCGGCTGGGATAGACGCACACCGCGCCGACGGTCACTTTCTCGCCGTCGAGTCCGAGTCGGGCAAGCATATCCGCGCGGACGGGTTGTTTGGCTTTCGAGCACAGGCGTTTGATGCGGCCCGGCGTATCGTCACCCCCGAGGGCGGTCAGATCAATGCAGGTGACCGCGCGCAGAAGCCACGCGGCCTGCCATTCCTTTTTGACGGTACGCCGCGTGGGCAGGGACGCCGTGCGCCGCTCCACCGCGCTCTTGTTGACGTGCGCGCCCATCACCCAATCCAGGTCGAGGGGCGTGCCGGGGTTTCGGTTGGTTTGAGAAGTCATGGAAACTCCAGTTTCATTGTCTGACATGATTATACAGCCGAATGACGCACAGGATTTGTTATATAATGCCCACGGCCACAAATTGCGCTTTCTGCCTTCCAAAAAAGCGCAATTTGTGACCGCCCTGGGTATACTTTATATTCCATCCCACACAAGGATAATAAAATGACAACCTCTCTCCCATTCCCCACCCCCGACGAATACGCCTCCTTTTACGATGACTACATCCAGCGCGCCATCGCACGGAAGGATGTTATCGCCGCCCTGCCCCTGCAAATCGAAGAACTCCACGCTGCGCTCGATCCTCTCAGCGATAAGCAGGCGCTCTACAAATTTGGCCCCGCGGAGTGGTCCATCAAGGAACTGATGAGTCACCTGATTGACGGCGAGCGCGTCTTCTCGTATCGCCTCCTGTGCATCTCGCGCGGGGACGAGACGCCCCTGTCCGGTTTCGACCAGGAGCCTTACGTTCGCGCTTCGGGCGCAGACGGTCTCGCGCTCAAAGACCTGCTCCAGGAATTCGAATACCTGCGGCGCGCCAATATCCTCGCCATCCGCAACATGAGCACGGAGGCGGCGCTCCGCCGCGGCACTGCCAGCGACGCGGTCATCAGCGCCCGCGCCTTGATCTACATTTTGGTGGGACATGTGGAACATCACATGGCCTGCCTGCATGAAAAATATCTGTCTGCCCTGAAATAAACAAAGCCCTCCGAGTTTGACTCGGAGGGCTTTGTTTCTGTTGCGGTTTGAGATTACGGAGCCGAAGCCGTCGGCGCCGCCACCGCGATTTCGTAATGGGAAATAATATTCCATTCCGGCGGCGGCCAATAGATGAGGAGCGCCTTCCCGATCACATTCTCCCTCGGCAACAATCCCCACGAATGCGAGTCGGATGAATCATTGCGGTTATCGCCCAGCACAAACAAAAACCCCTCCGGCACCTGCCACTGCCCCTGATACATCGGCGCGGCCGCGATATACGGCTCCGCCAGCGGCTGTCCGTTCACATACACATTCGAGCCGTTCACCTGCACCGAATCCCCGGGCAGGCCGATGATGCGCTTGATCAAATCCTGCGGCGGCTCGCCCGGATACTTGAACACAATAATATCCCCGTGCTGCGGCTGGCCCAGCCGATACGTCACCTTGCTCACCAGCACATACTCGCCGTCCTGCAGGGTCGGGTTCATCGAAAAACCGTCCACGCGCACGCGCGCCGAAATGGCATTGATTCCCAAATACAACGCCACCGCCAACAGCAGGGTCTCGATCAGGTCAAAGGCGAACTGCCTCCAGTTTGTCTTCTCCGCGGTCGACGCGCTGGGAGTGGACGGCATTTCGCTCGTCGGTTCAAAGTTGTCCAATTTGCCTCCAATGCGACGGCGATTATACCCGACCCCACGCAAAATACGTTGGCACGAAAAGCGTCCGCTCGCCGCGCGCCCAGGCTTCTTCATCCAACGCTTTCATTTTTTGGATGGCTTCGCCCGGGACGGACGCGGCCAAATCGGACTCGATCACCGCCCATTCATTTTCCCGCTCCCCGCGCGACGCTTCATTCTCCGACTTTTGGATGGTTCCCGTTTCGACGAGCTCGATCCCCGCCCGCGCGAACGTGTCCGCGAGCCGCGCCCCAAACGACACATCCGCGCCCTGGCGGCGCAACGCGTCTGCCTGCCACTTGCCCAGCGGCGCGAGCGACTCGGGTTTGTCCACACGCGCGCTGTAGTCGGGTTCGGCCAGCGCCAGCACGCTTCCACCGGGACGCGTCACGCGCGCCATCTCGCGCACAGCCTGCAAAGGGTCGCGTACCCACAACAGCAGGAAGTGGCAGAAGGTGATGTCGAAGGTGAAGTCGGGGTAGGGGAGCGAAAGCGCGTCGCCGTTGGCGAGCATCGCGCCTGGGGCGTGGATTTTTGCCTCGGCCAGCGCGGCCGCCGCGAGGTCCAGGCCGTGAACCGAGGCGGGAGTCGTTATGTCGGAGAGGATCGCGCCCGTCCCGCATCCCACTTCGAGGACGCGTTGCGCGCGGCGAAGTCCCGCCTTGTCAAAGAGATAGGCGCGCAGGTCGCGCGTCCAACGCGCCTGCTGGGTGTAGCGCTCATGTCCGTTCATGCCACTCGCGGATGAACTGAACCTGCTCGTCGGTTTCGGGCGTGCGCGGGAAACTGGCGCGGCGCGGATCTTCCTGCCACCATTGGGCGAGTTGGGCCAGGGCCTGCCCGCCGCTCATGCCGTGGCGGACGAGGTAACAGCCCACGCTGAGGCCGGTGCGCCCGATGCCGCCCCAGCAGTGCAGGTAGACGTTGCGGCCTTTGGCGAGCGCGGCGTCTATGCTGTCGAGGATGGCGATCATTTCCGCGCGGGTCGGCAGGCCGAAGTCGCGGATGGGGAGGCGGAGGGCTTCCACCTGGCGATTGTAGATTTTCGCTTCTTCGAGCAGGGCGGGCAGGTAGGGCGGCAGTTCGTCGGGGCCGGTCAGGTTGATGAAGGTGTCGAGGCCCGCTTCGAGGCAGGCGTCCATGCGGCGGCGGACGCGCTCCTCGCCAAAACCGCCGGGGTATTGGCCCGCGAGAAAACGCCCGGGGATGACCCAGTAGGATTCGGGGATGGGGAGGGGAGGGGAGGTCATTTTCTTGCCACCGCCCACAGGTTGAGCATGAATTCGAAGTAGCCAAAGTCCACTTTGGTCATTTCGAAGCCCGCGCGGCCGAAGTACCAGCCCAGCAGGGGCAGGGTGTAAGCGAAGACGTGTTCGTGGATCTCCTCCGCGCTCACCAGCCCGATGCGCGCCATCGTCCTGAGCAGACCGTCGGACCAGGCCGCGGGCGTGGTCATGATCACGACGCCGCCAGGCTGGAGCACGCGGTAGGTCTCGGTGAAGAGCGCGGCCATGCTGTTCGGGTTGAGGTGTTCCACCACGGCCAGCAAGGTGACGGCGTTGAAGAAGTTATTTTCAAAGGGCAGTTTGGGCGTGGAGTTCAGGTCGAGGGTGTGCCACTGGATATCCAGCCGCTGTCCCAGTTCGTTGGGAGGCAGTTGGTCCACGGCGAATTTTTGTTGGAAGACGGTGTGGGAGAGGAAATAGGGAAACGATCCGCAACCGATGTCGAGGATGCGTCCCGCGCGCAGTTCGGTGGGGATCAGGCGGTTGGCGCGCTGGGCGCGCATTTTGGCGAGCCAGGGTTCGAGCAATCCCTTGCCGCGCGTGTAGTGTTGGTTGGATTTGGACATGGGCTGGATTTTACTACGGCGGCCTTTGGTTTGTCATCCCAATTACGGGCAGGGA
>CAYJLS010000171.1:0-5957 GCA_964371065.1 uncultured Anaerolineaceae bacterium
TTGTGTTTAAAAATCCTTGCACAAAAAGCAAGCATTTAACTTCTAAGTTCCTAAAATACGATGTGCCGCCAATTGGCGAATACCCTACAGGTACGATGTGGCGCGAATTCTCTAACAATTCATTCGCGCACTTTCCCTCCCGAAGGACATCGGGACGATGTGGCGGGCAGTGCCAGGGAAATTCGCCCATTCGCGTATTTCGCGTTAAGAATTTGGTTTGACGTTTCGCATGTACGGTAGCGAAAAAATAATAAAATAGGATTCGCAATGTCTTTTGTAGTTAAGTGCCTCGACTGCGGCCATGCCGCGCCTTATTTCCCTGCCTCGATTAATTGCCCGCGCTGTAACAGCCAGTGGCGCGAAGCGGAATATGACTACATCACGCTGGCAAAAACCCTGCCCCCGCAACTACCCGGCCGTTCCTTTGACCTGTGGCGGTATCGCGAACTTTTACCGATCCGCAACCCCAACCCGTCCCTGAGCCTCGGCGAGGGCGGTTCGCCGCTGATCCAGGCGGTCAACCTCGGGATGATGCTGGGAACTCCCAACCTGTTCATCAAGGACGAGCGTCAGGGACCGACCGGCTCCTTCAAGGACCGGCAGGCCGCGGTCACGATTGCCGCGCTCAAGGAAGCGGGCATCACCGAGATGGTGGCCGCCTCTACCGGGAACGTCGCCATCGCGTACTCCGCCTACGCGGCCCGGGCGGGGATTAAACTGTGGGCTTTTGTCACCAGCCTCGTCCCGGCGGTCAAGATGCGGGAGATCGCGTTATACGGAAGCCAGGTAATCAAAGTGACGGCCTCCTACGACCAGGCCAAGCAACTGGCGGCGGAGTTCGCCCACCAGCGCGGACTGTACCTCGACATGGGCGCGCGCACGATCACCTCCATCGAAGCCATGAAAACCATCGCCTTCGAGATCAGCGAGCAACTCACCGCCCTGCTCGGCCCGGTGACCGGCGGAGATACGCCGCGCTGGCGCACGCCCGACTGGTACGTTCAAGCCATCAGCGGCGGGATGGGCCCGTTGGGCGTGTACAAGGGATTTCGCGAACTGCGCCAGATGGGACTGGTGGATCGCATCCCGGCCATGGCGCCCATCCAGGCGGACGGGTGCGCGCCGATGGTCAACTCATGGAAAAAGGGACTGGAACAGGCCGAGCCGGTCACCACGCCGCGCACACACATCGAAACCCTCGCCACCGGCGACCCCGGGCGCGCCTACGTCATGCTCCGCAAACAGGTGGACGATACGCACGGCGTCTTCGAAAGCGTGACGGATGAGGAAGCCTTCCGCGCCATGCACATTTTGGCGAAAATGGAAGGCGTCTCTGCCGAACCTGCCGCGGCGGTGTCCTTTGCGGGCCTGTTCAAGTTGATCCGCGCCGGGACGATCAAACCCACCGACGTGGTCGTGATCAACTGCACCGGGCACACCATGCCCGCCGAGCAATCCGTGCTGGGGGAGAACTGGTCGCGCAATATCATCCTGCCGGAAAAAGAGGAGGAAAAACCCGAGGATGGCCTGCTGGCCGCGCTGTCCAGCGTCGCGCCGGACCGCTTCCAGCGAGTTGCGATCGTGGACGACAGCCCCGAGTCCCGCCGCCTGATCCGCCGCATCCTGCAATCGCAGGGCGACTTCCAGATCTTCGAAGCGTCGAGCGGCAAATCGGGGCTGGAAATCATTCAGAAGGAACTCCCAGACCTCGTGATCCTCGACCTGATGATGCCCGAAATGGACGGGTTCGCCGTGCTGGATGCGATGCGAGCCAACCCGAGCACCGCTGAAATACCGGTCATCGTCGCATCCGCCAAGGAACTGACGCCCGACGAGAAAAGCCGGCTCACGGGGCAAATCCAGGCACTGATGCAAAAAGGGGATTTTCTGAACGACGAGTTTCTGGAGGAGGTCCGGTCGCTGATCCATTGACCGTACTTCGCAGGTCTCTGACCTGTCCATGATCTGTTGTCTGACCCATTGGTCATAACTTAAGCCAAAAATGCCTGGACATTCCAGCTCACAAGCGAGTATGCTTGGGGCATGGCAAATCCCAAAAAACCACGCAACCCTGACCATGTGCGGCGCGTCAACGCGCCCGGTCCGCAGGACGAGACGATCCAGAAGCAATTTGAAGAACTTCTCAGCCCTGCCATCTAGGCTCAATCCGCATTCTACCGTAGTTTGAACCTGCGCGACCGCATTTTGAATTTGCCTTTGATGATTGCGGCGATACTGGCGATGTTGTGGCGGCAGATTCCAAATTTCGGCACGGATTTCGTATTGGTTCTCCGCCCAGAGGTACGTTTCGTCACGTTCTGGGTGTAGACGAGGTTCACCGCGGCCGTCCCGAGGGTCGCGCCCAGCGCGGCGCGCGCGTCCGCCATCAGGTCCGCGGCGCGGCGTCCGAGAAATTCCACAGGCTGGCGTTCCAGTTCGCGTCCCCAGCGGTGATAGGCGCGAAAAACAGGCCTCGGCGTCGCGCCAAAGGAACCGTGGTTGAGAAAAATGACCGAGGGGTCGGGCAGGAAGTGGCGGCGGAGATTGAACATGCGGCAATTATACAGGCCTTCATGTTACAATTCCGCCCGTGACCGATGAAATTAAAGTCGTTGCCACCAACCGCAAGGCTGGCTTTGAATATTTTCTGCTGGAGAAATTCGAGGCGGGGCTGTCCCTGCGAGGCTCGGAGATCAAGTCCATCCGCGCGGGACAGATAAGCCTGGTCGAAGCGTACGTCGAGATCGAAGCCGGGCAGGCCTGGCTAAAAGGCGCGCACGTGGCGCCCTACGAACAGGCCAGCCGCAACAACCACGATCCGCTCCGTCCGCGCCGCCTGCTGTTGAACAAACGCGAGATCCGCCAGATGTTCAACGCCGTCCGACAGAAAGGCATGACCATCGTGCCGACGCGCGTCTACATCAAAGAAGGACGCGCCAAAATCGAGATCGCCCTGGCACGCGGCAAAAAAATGCGCGACAAGCGCGAGGTCATCGCCAAGCGCGACGCGGAACGCGACTCCGAACGCGATGCAAGAGTTAGATAGTTGGATAGTTATGTAGTTACGTAGTCTCATCGTCAACCCTCGAACTACCAAACTACCGAACTATCCAACTACCGAACCATCCAACTACCCAACTACCCAACTACCAAACTACCCAACTAACCCCATGAAACCATCCACGATTGGCGGAATCAATAATTTACCTGAAGACGAAAAACGCGCCATCTACCTGCGCGTCGTCCCGCGCGCCCTGCTGGAGCGCTTTCACCTGCCCGCGCCCGATTCCCGGCGCATCCAAAACTTCACTCAATTCAAATTCGCGCCCGGCTCCAGCGATGTGGAACTCTCGCTCTTTCACGCGGAGCGCTTCCCCGACCCCATCTTCTACGGCCATCTCACCGACACGCTCAACGGACAGATCCACATCCTGCTTTACATTTTGAACGATCCCGATTCCACGCGCTACAATGTGGATCGCACGCCCGACGGCCAGACCACCAAATTTGGGACCCTGCGCCGCAACCTGGACGCCGAAGCGGCCGCGCTTTCAGACAACCTCGCGCCGGGACAAGTGCGCCACGGCCTGCGCATGTTGCCCGAGGCCATGAAAACCTTCGAGGGATTCATCAAATACCTCGGCCACGAAATCTACTTCATCGAGCCGCTCTATTATCACAACGCCATCATCTTCGAGCGCTACGGCTTCGCCTACCAGGAAGGCCGCCGCTTCATGGAGCGCATCCAGGCGGGATTTTCCGCGGGCGGCGATTTGCTCCCGCGTCTGGATGGCTCGCCATTCCGCCAGCCCGCCGCGGAAAACAGCATCCGCCTGCGCTCGTGGGCCATCCACGACGGCATCCTCGGCGAACCATTCACCAACGTCACCATGTACAAACGCGTGGGGAAATCCGCGGGCGTCAATACCTGCCCGGATGTGAAGTGGTAGCAGTCGTCTTTTCGTAACACTCAGCCGTCATTGCGAGCGTTCTCTGCGAAGCAATCCCTTGTCTCGAGGAGATTGCTTCGAGCGGAAGAACGCCGCTCTCGCAATGACGGGATGTGCTTACCTGCATTACTTGCAATCGTACAACACCTGCCCACCCTGATTTGGTCCCTGCGATTGGAACTGTCCCGCGCCTTGCTGGCTGAATTGCTCCACCACCGTACACGAAGACTGCAACCAACTCGAAATTTCCTGCTTGTCTCCCTGCCCCCCGCCGAAGAGCACAAAACGCAACTCGCCGTCCTCGACCATCTGCGCGAGATCCTCCACGCTGACCACATTGTCATTGCCGCCGAAGCCGCCCATGTACAGCACCGGCCGTCCCGTGGCAATCACGTAGCGCGCGCCCATTCCCGAACTCGGCACGGCCAGCAAATACTTCATGCCCTGCGTGTTAGCCTGCAAAAATTCCAGCATTGCATCGCTCGCATTATTGCCAGGCGCTTGCGCGGGCGCGGCGTTCTTGACTCCATCGGGAACACGCCCGCCGGGACCGCCGCTCACGCCGTACGCGGCGGGCAGGTTCGCGCCCGTACCATCGGCCACCGTCAGCGCGGACCAGGCCAGCGGCACGATCATCAAAGCAATGAGCAGGAGGCTGAACGCCGCGCGAGGCAAACTATTCGATGAACGCAACAGCGACACGAACAGCAGGATGGTCGCCAGCGCGACGAGGATAAACGCCAGCGGCATCCAAATCGCGTTGACGCCATATTGCCACGCCAGGAAAATCTGGAATGCGACCGTGGCCGCGACCCCGAGCGTGAGCCACCACCCGCTTCGCGCGTGACCTTCAACCTGCTTTTTCCATAGCAGGCCGAATCCACCGCCCACGACTCCGCCAAGCGCGGGCGCCAACATCACCACATAGTACGAGTGGAAGATGCCCGAGACCATGCTGAAGAAGACAACGCAAGTCATCAGCCATCCGCCCCACAGAAGCAAGCCGAGGTGCGCGTCCGATTCGACGGGAAGTTTGAGGCGCGACTGGAACGCGATCACAACCAGCGAGAACAACGCGAACGGCAAAAGCCATGACATCTCCGCGGCCAGCGGCGGTTGGAAGAAACGCCAAAGACCCGGCGCGCCCGTCTCCCAACTGAACATCGGTGGATTCTGCCCGCCGTCATCCGCGGAGACCTGCCCATTGGGGTTGTCGGGACTCGCGTTCGGGTTGAAGCCGTCAGGCCCGTCGAAGGCGGGACCGGCCTGAGGTCCAGAAGGAGGCGTCTGCTGATTGGGGCCGCGTCCGCCGAAGAGTCGCGAAGTCCCGTTGTGGCCGGTGATCAGTCCCATCACGGAATTGTCGCGCGACGAGCCGATGTACGGACGTTGGTCCGCGGGGACCGAGTCCACAATCAGCGCCCACGAGAGCGAGACCGCCGCCATCACCGTCAGCGCCGCGAAGGTCAGTCCGATTTTTTTGAACCAGCCAACTTTCGCGCCGAGGAAATACAGCGCGAAAAACGCAGGGACGGGCAGGTAGGCCTGGAGCATTTTGATGTTGAAGCCGAGACCAACGATGACCGCGCCGAGGAAGAGCCAGCGCGCCTTGCCTGATTCGACGGCTTTGATGAACGCCCACGCCGCGAGCAAAAGGAAGAAGGTCAGCAGGCCGTCTTGTGTGTTGTTGCGATCCGCGGCAAAGACGACGGGCGTCGCGGCCACGACCAGCGCGGCGACGAGTCCGGCGACTTTGCCGAAATGTTTTTTGACGAGATGGTAAAGCAGAGGCACGCTCAACACACCTGCGAGGATATTTGGCAGAACGGTGGAAAATCCGCTCACGCCGAAGACGAGCGCGAAGAGCGTCTCGATTTGCAGTCCCAGCGGAGGCTTATCCACCGTGACCGAACCGCCCGGCTCGGCGGAGGCATAAAAGAAATTATGCCAGGATTGCGTCATGGATTCGACGGCGGCGGTGTAGTACGCGTTCGAGTCACCGATGGA
>CAYJLS010000171.1:6057-8233 GCA_964371065.1 uncultured Anaerolineaceae bacterium
GCGCGCCAATTCTCATTTCGGCGGTCGGCGAACGTCCAGCGCGAGTTCCAAGTGAAATTGTTGATCACGCCCGCGCTGAATGACAGCGAGTTGGCGGGCAACGTCGGCAGGCCGATCAGCTTGAAAACGGTCAGCAGGCCGAAGTCCAGGAAAGTGCCGAGCGCGCCCACCGTCAAAAAGCGGGTGAAGCGCGTCATTTCATTGGAGGGATGATCGAAAGTGAGTCTCATGGAGCCTTTCTACGTAGTGGCGACTTCAGTCGCTTGGCTTTGCCATCACTCAACAAGACGACTAAAGTCGTTACTACGTGGTTTGATTGTCCCCACGGTCAGCAGGCCAAAGTCCAGGAAAGTGCCGAGCGCGCCCACCGTCAAAAAGCGGGCAAAGCGGGTAAATTCTTTGGAGGGTGGGTCGAAGGTTAGTCTCATAGAGCCTTTCTACGTAGTGGCGACTTCAGTCGCCTGGCTTTGCCATCACTCAACAAGACGACTAAAGTCGTTACTACGTGGTTTGATTGTCCCCATTGTAGGATGGCAAGGTTCAGAAGTGATTTAGCGGGGGTAAATTCTTCAGGAAGAACCTCCCAGATAAATTGGGTTTCAGAAGGGGGATTGAAATGTTGTTTAAAGGCGTGTATACTCATATTGCCGGATCTTCCAAGCCTCCCGTTTTAGCCACAGCGAAAGGAGAAACCATGCACCACCATTTGCCCGTTCTTTGTATCATCCCTCCGTACATGTTACAGGAAATTGCGCGGAACGGTTCGCAGGCACAACGCGATATGGCAGTCCGAACCCTTATCGCTTCGGAACAGTTACGCGGCCAGCGCCGCGCTTTACGGGAGTTGAAGGGGCTTGTGTCCGTGGCCGCGTTCACTGCGGTGGCAGGCGGGAAACAGCGCACCGTCTACAGCGCCCAGCAAGGTTCCCAATTGCCCGGCGTAAAAATCCGCAGTGAGGGAGAGCCTGTCTCCTCCGACGTTGGCGTCAATGAAGCCTACGACGGTTCGGGCGTCACCTACGATTTGTACTACGATGTTTATGGACGAAATTCCATAGACAACAACGGTATGAAACTCGACTCCACCGTTCATTATCAGAAAGGCTACGACAACGCCTTTTGGAACGGCCAGCAAATGGTCTACGGCGACGGGGACGAGGATATGCCCGCCAATCAGCACCTGTTCAACCGCTTTACCATCTGCTTGGATGTCATCGGCCACGAGTTGACTCACGGCGTCACCGAGCACGAAGCCAACCTGGCCTACCTGACCCAATCGGGCGCGTTGAACGAATCATTATCGGATGTGTTCGGGTCCCTGGTGAAACAATACCAACAAGGACAGACCGCCGCGCAAGCCAACTGGATCATCGGCGAGGGACTGTTCACGTCCAATGTCAACGGAGTGGGCATCCGCTCCATGAAGGCCCCGGGCACAGCCTACAACGATCCCGTGCTCGGCAAGGATCCGCAACCCGCGCACATGAAAGATTACGTGAACACCATCGAAGATAATGGCGGGGTGCACATCAACTCGGGCATCCCCAACCATGCCTTCTATGGTACGGCCCTGGAGATTGGCGGATTGGCATGGGAAAAAGCGGGGCGGATCTGGTACAAGACGCTGACCGATAAACTACAATCCACATCGAACTTCCAGGACGCGGCGAACAAGACTTTTGAAACCGCGGGCGAACTATATGGCACAGGCAGTCTCGAGCAGAAGGCTGTTCAGAAAGGCTGGCTGGAAGTCGGCATCGTTGTCGGAGGGTCATCGGGCGGACAGGGTTGTCTAAACTCGGTTTTGGGCGTCTTAGGCCTGCAAGTCCGCGCCCGGTGAGGTTGACATGCGTATCCGTTTCGAACAAACCGGCGGGATCATGGGGCGCAAGATCAGTTTGGATCTTGACACTTCCACTCTTCCTGCCGTTGAAGCCGAGACTCTCCGCCAGATTCTGGATGAGACAAATTTCTTTGCCCTGCCTGAAGACCTGGTGGCCCATCCCGTCCCCGACGAACTGCAATACCTCATCACAGTTGAGACCGATGACGTAGTCCACTCGGTGCATACCAGCGATACCACCGCCACGTCCGCCCTGCGCGCGCTCATCCAAACCCTGTCCCAACAAGCGCGCTCGCGTCGAACAAAATAGGAACGAGCGATTGGAATTAAAAA
>CAYJLS010000172.1:0-8193 GCA_964371065.1 uncultured Anaerolineaceae bacterium
GGCCGCATGTCTCAATCAAGTAAGACTGTTCAACTTATTTTTGAACAAAGACTTAGTTGGCGGGAGCGGAGTGCAAAGTCTCCTGACTTTGCACCGAAGTCAGAGACTTCGGACTCCTTATCTATACTTTGCACGGTTACAAATTGTGGTTTTCTCAAGGATGCAATTGCATGATCGGGTTGGTCTTGCTCTCAACCCCGAAGGGGGTGAACTGATTGTAGAACGGTGATCCCAGATGGTTTCCAACCCCGAAGGGGGTGACATGGCTCTGTCATCCCTTCGGGATTTTCGCTCCGTCATGTTTCAAACCTGCCAGAAGAAAGCGCAGAAAATGACCGTGTTCAAGTATAAACAGTATTGACTCTAAGACTCGGATAATCTGACTCCATGCTCTGTGGCAAATTTTTTTGCGCGCGATAAATCCATTCAAGCCGATTCCCATGAACCATTTTGGCTTTCACGCGTCGTGTCCATCTGTGGTTATATAATACCCACGGTCACAAATTGCGCTTTCCCTCCTTTGAAAAAGCGCAATTTGTGACCGCCCTGGGTATAATTCCCCCGCCATGGACTCCAAAACCCTCTCCGTCCTCGAATACCCCAAAATTCTCGAACGCTTGGCGGCCAACTGCGCCTTCTCTGCTTCGGCGGATTTGGCGCGCAAGTTAGAGCCATCCACGCATCTCGACGAAGTCCAACGCCTGCAAGCCGAGACGAGCGAGGCGCGGCGGTTGATCGCGGCCGCCGAAGCCTCCATCGGCGGCGCGCATGACGTGCGTCCCGCGGCCGAACTGGCGCGGCGCGGCGGTGTGATCGAACCGACCGACATGCTCGACATCAAGTCCACGCTCATCTCGGCGCGCAACCTGAAAAAAGCGTTCGAGAAAACCAGCAAGGGCGAGACCGAAGAACCGCGCGAGAATAAACCGCGCAAGGGACAGGTTCATCCCCACGAGAATCCGTATCCGCGCCTGAGCGAAATCGCCCTCGGACTGCCGTCTCCCCTCGGGCTGGTGGACGCCATCTCGCGCACGCTCTCGGACCGAGGGGAAGTGCTCGACTCGGCCTCGCCGAAGCTGGCGTCCCTGCGCCGCGAGATCCGCGCCGCGCACGACCGGCTGATGACGCGCCTGCAAAAATACATCACCGACTCGCGCACCGCCTCCATGTTGCAGGAGGCCATCATCACCCAGCGCGACGGTCGCTACGTGATTCCTCTCCGCGCGGAATTCAAGGGGCGCATCAAGGCCATCGTCCACGACCAAAGCTCCAGCGGCGCGACGCTCTTCATCGAGCCGATCCCCATCGTGGAAGCCAACAACGAAGTGCGCGAACTGCAACTCAAGGAGCGCGACGAGGAACGCCGCGTGCTGGCCGAACTCTCGTTGCTGGTGGCGCAACATGCAGACGAGATCGTCTGGGGCGTGGAAGCGCTGGCATTGCTCGACCTGGCGTTCGCGAAGGCGAAATATGCGGAGGAGTTGAAAGCGAGTGAACCAGTATTCAGTCATCAGTCATCAGTCATCAGTGATCTCCCCTCGGGGACCTCGCAGTCGTCAGTCGAAAATCGTAAATCGAAAATCGTAAATCGTCAATCGTCAATTAGATTATTTCAAGCGCGTCACCCTCTGCTCGACCCAACTACAGTTGTTGCCATAGACTTTGACCTGCCAGTGAACACCCGCGCGGTTGTCATCACCGGGCCGAACACGGGCGGCAAGACGGTCGCGCTGAAAACCGTCGGCTTGCTGGCGCTGATGGCGCAAAGCGGCCTGCACATCCCCGCCGAAAGCGGCTCGGAACTCAGCCTCTTCCGCGCAGTCTATGCCGACATCGGCGACGAGCAGTCCATCCAGCAATCGCTTTCCACTTTCAGCGGCCACATCACCAACATCATCCACATCCTAAAAAAAGCCGACCCGCGCGCGCTGGTCATCCTCGACGAGTTGGGGGCTGGCACCGATCCGCAGGAGGGCGCCGCGCTGGCCCGCGCCATCCTGGCGTCCCTGCTCGGACGCGGCGTCACGACCCTCGTTACCACGCACCACCCCGAACTGAAAAGTTTCGCGCACGAGACAGAGGGTGTCGTCAACGCCTCGGTGGAATTTGACGTGAAGACTCTCCGCCCGACCTTCCAACTGACGATTGGACTGCCCGGCCGTTCCAACGCCATCGCCATCGCGTCCCGCCTCGGCCTGGACCCTGAAATTGTCGCGGCGGCAAAGAGCGAAGTCCACCCCGACGACCTGCGCTCCGACAAACTGCTGGATGACATCCGCAAGGAACGCAACCGCTCCTCGCGCGAACGCGAGAAGGCCATCAAGGCGCGCCAGAAAACGGACGCCCTCAACGCCGAACTTGAAAAACGATTGGAGCAGATCGAAGACGAGCGCCGCGAAGTCTTAGCCAAAGCGCGCGCCGAGGGCGAACTGGAAGTGGCGGTTTTGAAACGCAACCTCGACTCACTGAGAGGACAGTTGAAGAATGCGCGCCAGCCTCTCGATGCGTTGAAATCTGTCGAGCAAAAAGTGGAAGCGATGGAGCAGAAGGTGGAGGCTCCCGTTGAAAGGAAAAGTAATCAGTTATCAGTAATCAGTGATCAGTCACCCGTGCGACTCGGCGAGCGCGTGCGCGTGGGGACGTTAAACGCGGAGGGCGTAGTGACCGCTTTGGGGGAGTCGGATGCGGAGGTGCAGGTCGGGAGTCTGCGCGTGCGGGCGCGTCTCGTTGATTTGGAGCGGAAATCCAGTGATCAGTTACCAGTCATCCCCCTTCGGGGACTTCGCGGTGATCAGTCGTCACCCGTCACCTCGTCACCCGTCACCTCGTCACCCGGATTAGAAGTCAGCCTGCGCGGCATGATGGTGGAGGACGCGCTGGACGCGCTGGAGCGCTATCTCGAAAAGGCATATCTCGCGGGACTGCCGTTCGTGCGGATCGTGCACGGCAAGGGGACGGGAAAACTGCGCGCGGCGGTGCGAGATGCGTTGCGCGGACATTCGTACGTCAAGTCGTTCGAGGAAGGCGCGCCCAACGAGGGCGGCGAAGGCGTGACGGTGGCGTTGATCGCGAGTTAGGCTGGGATAATTCTGCTAGTGGACTAGCAGAATTCTTGGGTTATTCTGCTACTCCGCTAATAGAATTATCTGGTTGTGCCGAAAAATGGCAGAACAACTTAAACCCAAAGCCCTCGCCATTTCTGACGAGGGCTTACTGATTACTGAAAACTGATCACCAATAACTGGCTACTTCGCAACCATCGCCATTTCTTCCACTTGATATTCCTCCTGCTTTTTGAACTGGCTCATGTACAGGTCATAATAAGGACCGTGTTTGGCGAGCAGTTCTTCGTGATTACCTTGCTCCACGATGTCGCCGTGTTGCATGACGAGGATCAAGTCCGCATCTCGAATGGTCGAGAGACGATGGGCGATGACGAAACTGGTGCGGTTCTTCATCAGGTTGTCCATGGCGCGCTGGATGAGGATCTCGGTGCGCGTGTCCACGGAACTGGTGGCTTCGTCGAGGATGAGGATCTTCGGGTCGGCCAGCACGGCGCGGGCGATGGTCAGCAACTGCATCTGTCCCTGCGAGATGTTGGAGGTCTCTTCGTTGAGCACCATGTTGTAGCCATCCGGCAGGGTGTGGACGAAGTGGTCCACGTGGGCGGCCTGGGCGGCGGCGATGACTTCCGCGTCCGTGGCGCTTGGGCGTCCGTAGCGGATGTTCTCCATGATGGAACCGTTGTAAAGCCAGGTATCCTGCAAGACCATGCCGAACGATTTCCGCAGGTCATGGCGGCTGAATTCGCGGATGTCGTGGCCGTCCACCAGGATGGCACCCTCGTTCACGTCATAGAAGCGCATCAGGAGTTTGACCATGGTGGTCTTGCCCGCGCCGGTGGGACCGACGATGGCGATCTTGTGACCGGGTTCCGCTTCCGCCGAGAAATCGTTGATGATGATTTTGTCCGGGCTGTAGCCGAAGTGGACATCCTTGAATTCCACGTGGCCAACCACATCGTCCAGTTTGACCGGGGATTCAGTTTCGGGGACTTCTTCTTCCTCGTCCAGGAATTCGAACACGCGCTCCGCCGCCGCGGCCGTCTGTTGCAGGATGTTGGAGATATTTGCCAACTGCATGATGGGCTGGGTGAACGAACGCACGTACTGGATGAAGGCCTGGATATCGCCGACGGTGATGGTTTGCCTGATGGCCAGGTACCCGCCCAGAATGGCGACAGCCACGTAGCCTAGGTTGCCGATAAAGGTCATGAGCGGCATCATCAAGCCGGAGAGGAATTGGGACATCCAGGCGGAGTCGTAGAGCTTGTTGTTCGACTGATCGAACTTCCGGATGCTCTCCTCTTCACCGTTGAAGGCCTTCATGACGATGTGGCCGCCGTACATTTCCTCGACATGTCCGTTGACGTGTCCCAGGTAATCCTGTTGCTGTTTGAAACATTTCTGTGACTGTTTAACGATCAAGCCGACGACCACCATCGAAAGCGGGATGATGACCAACGCCACGATGGTCATCATCCAACTGATGGAGAACATCATGACCAGCACGCCGATCACGGTCACCACCGAAGTGATGATCTGCGTCAGGCTCTGGCTGAGGGTCTGGTTGACCGTGTCCACATCGTTGGTGATGCGCGAGAGCACTTCGCCGTGGGTGGTGCGGTCGAAATATCCGAGCGGCATGCGGTTGATCTTCTCCGAAATATCGCGGCGGAAGCGGTAGGCGATATTGGTGGAGATGTTTGCCATGATCCAGCCCTGGATGTAGCCGAACAGGGCGGAAACCAGGTACAGGCTGAGGGTCCAGATAATGATTTTGCCGATATAGCCAAAGTCAATGGAACCGGATCCGCTCAGTTGCGCCATCACGCCTTCGAACAGTTTGGTGGTGGCGTTGCCGAGGATTTTCGGGCCGGCGATATTAGCGGCCGTGGAGGCAATGGCAAAGATGAAGACGATGAGGATCGCGCCCCTGTATTTGCCCAGGTAGGCGATCAATTTGCCCATCGTGCCTTTGAAGTCGCGGGCTTTGACGACCGGGCCGCCGCCCATCATGTGTCCCATAGGGCCGCCCATTGGACCGCGTCCCATCATCGGACCGCCGTGTCCGGGTTGTGCGGGTCTACTTTGCATCATCATGCTAATTCCTCCTTGGTGAGTTGTGACAGGGCAATCTCACTGTACGTCTCACAGGATTCCATCAATTCGGTGTGCGTGCCTTTGCCAACGATCCTGCCTTCATCGAGCACGATGATCTGTTCGGCATTCTTGATGGTCGAGACGCGCTGGGTCACGATCAACAGGGTGCTGTCCGTGGTCTTCTCCTTGAACGCGCGGCGCAGGGCGGCATCGGTCGTGAAGTCGAGCGCCGAGAAACTGTCGTCGAGGATATAGATCGGCGGCTTTTTGACAATGGCGCGGGCAATCGAGAGGCGCTGTTTTTGTCCGCCGGAGACGTTTGCGCCGCCCTGTGAAATTTCAGTGGACATGCCTTCGGAAGTGGAAGCAACGAACTCCTCCGCCTGTGCGATCTCAATGGCTGATTCCAGCATTTCAGGGCTGGCATTTTTGTCGGCATACAGCAGGTTGCTCTGGATGGTGCCGGAGAACAGCGCGCTTTTTTGCGGCACGTAGCCGATCTTCTCGCGCAGGGTATGCTGGGTCACATCGCGGATGTCCACGCCGTCAATCAGGATGGCGCCGCCGGTCACTTCGTAGAAACGAGGCAGAAGGTTGACGATGGTTGATTTCCCCGCTCCGGTGGAGCCGATAAACGCGGTGGTCTGCCCGGGCTGTGCGGTAAAGCTGATGTCGTGCAAAACGTCCTCGTCCGCGCCGGGATAGCGGAACAACACATCGCGGAATTCCACGGTGCCCTTGAATGGCGCAGGCAGGGACTTGGGTTCCTTGGGATCGTGGATGGTGGCTTCGGTGCCGAGCACTTCGGCGATGCGGTCGCCGGAGACGGAAGCGCGCGGCAGGATGATAAACATCATCGAAAGCATCAGGAACGACATCACGATCTGCATTGCGTACTGCATGAAGGCGATCATATCGCCCACCTGCATGTTCGCATCCGCCACCTGGCGCGCGCCGAACCATATAATGGAGACCAGCAGAATGTTCATGATGAGCATCATCAGCGGCATCATCACCACCATGATGCGGTTGATGAACAGGCTGACGGCGGTCAGGTCCACGTTGGCGACATCGAAGCGGTCCTCCTCGAATTCCTGCATGTTGAAGGCGCGGATCACCATCATGCCCGCCAGGTTTTCGCGAGACACCAGGTTGATGCGGTCCACCAGTTTCTGGATGAGTTTGAACTTGGGCAGGGCAATCGAGAAAACCACCATGATCAGGCTGACCAACGCCAGCACGGCCACGCCGATGAGCCACGACAAAGGTGAATCTTTGGAGATCACTTTGATCAAACCGCCGATACCCAGCAGGGGCGCGTAGAATACCATGCGTACCATCATCACCACTACCATCTGGATCTGGGTCACATCGTTGGTGGTGCGCGTGATCAGGGACGCCGTGGAAAATTTGTCGAACTCGGTGTTGGAATAACTCTCGACCTTCTGGAACACATCGCGGCGAATATCGCGCGCCATGCCAGCCGCAATCTTGGCGGACAGGTAGCCCACGATGACGGTACAGACGCCGGAGGCGAGGGTCAGCAGGATCATCCATCCGCCAACACTCATGATGTAGCCGTTCTGCAACTTGTCCGTGTTCATGCCGAGGGCTTTATACTCCGCCTTGACCGCGCCGACCGCCGCCTGCACAACCATGCTCTCGCCCAGCGCCGCGAATTTCTGGTCCATGCTGTCGGTGATTTGCGCCAGTTGATCGGCGGGCAGTTTGGACAGCAGGGTGAACACGTCCATGCCGGGCGGAAGCTTGGACAGGTCCATGCCGCCGAACGCGCCGCCCATTGCCGCCGCCTTCGACGGGTCGGCCAGGGCCTGCTCGATGCTCGAAACCGCCAGCAGAGGCTTGGCCAGGATCGGGTTGATCCGGTCCAGTTCCGCCTGGTCAATCGCGTTCAGCACGTAGACGGGTTCGGTCGCGAGGACGGGATATTCCTGGACATACTTTTCATAGTCGGGTGAGTTCCGGTCCACCAGGGTGTAATCGGCAAGCACGGACTCTTTATTTGCCGCGCTCAAGAAGATGACCACCCGGTTCATCTCGCTCTGGCGGATCGCCACAGGCACGGCATTTTCCACGCCGCCCTGCTGGATGCCGGTGTTAACGATACGGGAAAGATAGTCCGGCAACGCCAGGTCGAAGTTTGCCTGCGCAAACAAAAGCGCAATGGCAAACAGAAGCATCCATAAGTAAGGCTTTGTATATTTAGCCAGTTTAAGCATGATCGGTTTTGCTCCTTGTTAAATTTCAACAACAAAAACAATGACAGAAGTATACAAACAGGTTGTGAACTGGGTGTGAAGAGGAAATGGAAAAGTTATCGTGACGGATCTAGTTTTTGCGCGGCTTCGGTGAGAATCGTCAGCGCTTCACTGACCTTTTTCTGCTCATCCGCGTTCAGGTTATCCGTCAACTGATCCATCCAACGATAGCGTTCGTTGATCCCCTTGTCCACGAGTTTTGCGCCTTTTGGGGAGAGTTTCAATTGCTTGGCGCGGCGGTCGGACGGGTCCTCGGTGCGGTCGAGATAACCCGCCTGGGCGAGTTTGTCCACCAGCTGGCTGGCGGCCGCGTTGGAGATGTCGAAGCGTTCGCTGATCTCGGACATGCCGCACGGTCCCTTGTGATGCAGTTGCATCAGGATGCTGAACTGCGGCATCGAGAGTCCCGTGGACTTGGCGAAGCGCGTCCAGCCGCGCATCGAGCGGTGCATGAACACATCCATCCATTCACGGATGGTTTGTTGGGGAGATTTTTTCATATGTAAGCCTGCTTTTTAGTTAAGTGCGCTTACTTTATACGCGAGGCGGGAATCAGTCAAGGAATCCCCCATTAGAGAAGCCTTAGAGAATGTCTGAAAACCTTATCACACACCTGCCCTGGCGGGTGGTGCCAGGGTAGTCCCCGAAGCGAAGCGGAGTGGGAGGGCAGGTGTGTGCCTTCGTGATGAAAAAACGCAGCCTCAGTAGATGAAAAATTGCGCTATAGCGGCGCTTCCTGGCGTCGGGCGGAT
>CAYJLS010000173.1:0-8175 GCA_964371065.1 uncultured Anaerolineaceae bacterium
ATTAGTAATTGGTAATTGGTAATTGGAAAGCAGACTTATAGCCGCTTTGTAGGTTGTTGCAGATTACAAACGAATCGAGCGATCAATCACATCCAGCTCACTGCCCTCCCGAAAAACATCGGGACGATGTGAGCGGAGTGACCGAGAGCAAGTCGAGGGAACGAAGTCGAAGGGCAAGTCATCAGAGAACAACTGTTGATTTGCTTATCCGTCCTTCGACTTCGCTCGGCTATCGCCTCGCTCCGCTCAGGACAGCGGCACATCCAAGAAAAGGAAATCCATTGCATGAGTGAACAGGTCATTCCTGTAATACCCAATGGAAATGTGGAAGGTCGAGTCAATCGGTCTTCCCTCGCCATTCGTCAACGGCAGGACAGAACCGCCGGGCGCGCGTTTTTTGCCCTCACCCTCGTGCCGGTCGTGCTGGTGGTCTTGGTGACGGTCGCGCTGGCGATTCGATTCCTGCCGATCCTGAAAGAGTATTCTTTTTGGGAACTGATTAGCGGCACAGTCTGGAAACCGGGACAAGGAAAGTTCGGCTTCTGGCCGTTCATCGCCGGCACCTTCTGGGTGACGATCGTCGGCGTGGGGCTGGCAGTGCCGCCGTGCCTGTTGACCGCGCTGTATCTTTCGGAATATGCGCGAGCTTCCACGCGCGCGGTGATGAAACCCCTGCTCGACCTGCTGGCGGCCATCCCATCAGTGGTGTACGGTGTGTGGGGTGTGGTGGCCATCGTCCCATTGGTGGGAGATACGATTGCTCCGGCCTTCGAGAAGACTCTGGGATTCATCCCGGTCTTTACTTCCAAGAATCCCACCGGCTACAGCATCCTGACGGGCGGCATCGTGCTGGCGGTAATGATCGCGCCGTTCATCATCGCGGTGACGTATGAGGTGCTGGCTACCGTTTCGCAGGGATTGCGGCAGGCCTCGCTCGCCGTCGGCGCGACGCGCTGGCAGACCATCCGCGCCATCGTCCTGCGTCAGACCCTGCCGGGCATCATTGCGGGTGTGGTGCTTGGGGCGACGCGCGCCCTCGGGGAAACGATGGCTGTCCTGATGGTCGTCGGGAATGTGCCGCAGGTGCCGAAGTCCATTTTCGATACGGCCTATCCGCTCCCGGCGTTGATCGCAAACAACTACGGCGAGATGATGTCCATCCCGCTCTACGATGCGGCCCTGCTCGGCGCGGCGTTCATTCTTCTGATCATCATTCTCGTTTTCAACGTTGCCTCCACGCTGGTGCTCCAGCGCATGTTGGGAAAGAGGTGGGTATGAAACAACCAACCCGGAAAGTTCCGTCGGCAGTTGCACTGCCGACAGCCAGCAGTTCAACTGCTGGCAAAACGGGGAAACTGGGTTTCTTTAAGAAATCGGGTTTCTCCCGAAGACACGTTGTCGAAGCCATCGTCAAAACCTTGATGATTTTTTCCTTCGCGGTCGTGGCTGGCAGTCTCGGCCTTATCCTGTGGACAGTCGTCTCGCGTGGCCTGCCGTCCCTCACGTGGGACATGCTCACGCAGACTCCCAAAGGCGGTTTTTATCTCGGCAAGGAGGGCGGCATCCTGAACGCCATCCTCGGCTCGCTCTATCTCGCGGGCGGTGGGACGTTCATCGCTTTGGTCTTCAGCCTGCCGATTGCGCTGTATCTCGAAACGTACGTCGGCGAATCCAAATGGGGACAGTACGTCCGCCTGGCGCTGGACGTGTTGTGGGGCATCCCCTCCATCGTCTACGGTGCGTTCGGATTCACGCTCATGCTGGCAATCGGGATGCGCGCCTCGCTCTTGGGCGGGATCATCACCCTGGCCCTGCTGGAACTTCCCATCATGACGCGCGCCATGGACGAAGTGATCCGCCGCATGCCCGTGGACCTGGAGCAGGCCGCGCTGGCACTGGGTTCCACCCGCCTCGAAGTTGCCGCGCGCGTTGTGACGCGGCAGATGCTTCCCGGCATCGTGACGGCGATCCTGCTGGCCTTCGGGCGCGGCATCGGCGACGCGGCCTCGGTGCTGTTCACCGCGGGCTTCACGGACCGCATCCCCGGCTCGTTGCTGCAACCGGCCGCGTCGCTTCCGCTGGCGGTCTTCTTCCAGTTGAGCATGCCCTATCCCGAGGTCCAGAATCGCGCCTACGCCTCGGCGCTGGTGCTGACCATCATCGTGCTTGCGATCAGCCTCGGCTCGCGGTGGATCGCGGGACGGTTGTCAAAGTACATCTTGAAATAACGTTCCGTCATTGCGAGGAGGGTGTCTTCCCGACGAAGCAATCCCCGCGACGTGGAGGAGATTGCTTCGGGCGAGTACGCCCTCGCAATGGATGGGACGAGGAGATTTTTATGGACGCACACATTCAAGTCAAAAACCTGAACACGTATTACGACGGCACGCAGGCGTTGAAGGACATCAACATCGAAATCCCGCGTAAGCAGATCACGGTCATTATGGGCCCCTCGGGTTGCGGCAAGACCACCCTGCTCAAAACCTTCAACCGCTTCCTCGAGTTGACCGACGGGACGCGCATCGAAGGCGAGGTGCTGGTGGATAACCAGAATATTTACGACCGCGACGTGGACGTGACCGAAGTCCGCAAACGCGTTGGATTGCTGGCGCAACGCCCCTTTCCGTTGCCGATGTCCATTTACGAAAACGTGGCCTATGGCATGCACATCCACCGCATGAAAAACGAGCGCAAGGAATATCGCGCGGCGGTGAAACACTATCTCGAAGTGGCGGGACTCTACGAGGAGGTCAAGCACCGGCTGATGTCGCCCGCGACCAGCCTCTCCATCGGACAGCAACAGCGGCTGTGTCTCGCGCGCGGTCTGGCCGTGGAACCTGAGATCATCCTCGGCGACGAACCGACCTCCGCCCTCGACCCAATTTCCTCGCAGAACATCGAGGCGCGCCTGCTGGATTTAAAGCGGGACTACACCACCGTCATCGTGACGCACACGTTACGGCAGGCCAAACGCCTGGGCGACTATGTGATTTATATGTACATGGGCGAGGTGATCGAAGCGGGACCCGCAAAGGAAGTCTTTACCAACCCAAAGCACGAGCGGACGAGGCAATATCTGGAAGGGTTGTTCTAATTCCGCCCTCACCCCTAGCCCCTCTCCCGATTACGGGAGAGGGGAACTTTTTTCACCACACCCCCGGTACCAGCCGGTAGCGCGTCTTCTGCGCGTACTCGGCGTAGCCGGACAATTCGGCTTGCAGGGTGCGATCTTCCAGCGCGGTGCGAATCACCATAACGGTGGCCAGCAGTCCCGCAGGCAGGAACGCCCAGAGCGAATCCAGCAAAACGGGAATCAGCACATAGCCCAGCAGTCCGCCCGCGTAACCGGGATGGCGGACGAGGCGATATGGGCCGCTGGAAACCACGTGATGTCCGCGCTCGGTTTGGATGCGGACGGTGCCGGAGAAAAAGCGGTTCGCCACCAGCGCCCACGAGGAAAAGGCATACCCGATGATGATGCCCGCCAACGCGGCCAGCTTGACCCCGGCGGGGAATGCGGACGACCAGCCGTAGAATCGGTCGAGCCCGGCGACAACGAGGATCAAGATCGAGCCAATTCCCAATAGCGGCGCCAGGACTTTGTCCCAGGGCTTGGTGTCTTTCGCTTCCATGAAACGGGCGCGTTCCGCAATCAGGTCCGGGTGGACGCGATTCACGATCAGGCGGCTGACCACAAAGGAAAGAATGCTCGCCAGCGCGTAGGCCCAGGCCTCCCACCAGTCCCATTGAGCGGAGATGATCATCGGGAGCAACGGGGCAATCAACACCACGATGATCAATTGGATGACCACTCGTAGCATGACAGATTTGTTTTGTTCAGCCATGTTCCCTCCATAGCTATTATAATGCTGGAGAAGGAACAGGACTTGTTATGAAACTACTTCGTGTCACATTAATCGTTTTGGGGTTAATGGCGGTTTTCGTTCAGCCGATCCATGCCCAAAGCCCGGAACCGCTGGTGCTGGTGATGACCGCGGATGGGGCGATATTCCCGGCCATGCAGGAATATATCGAACGCGGCATCAAAACCGCGGAACAGCGCGACGCCGAACTGCTCGTGATCCAGTTGAATACGCCGGGCGGAAGCGTTGACACGATGAATCAGATCATCGAGGCGATCCGCTCCAGCACGGCGCCGGTGGCGGTTTACGTTTCCCCGCGCGGGGCGTGGGCCGTCAGCGCCGGGACGCTGATCACGCTGGCGGGACACGCGGCCGCCATGGCGCCGCAGACCACCATCGGCTCGGCCAGCCCGGTGGACAGTTCGGGCAGTGACCTGGACCCGACGATGAAAGCCAAAGAGACCGAAGCGCTGACCGCCAAGGCACGCGCGCTGACCGCGGCGCGCGGCGAAGAAGCGACCAAATTGGCCGAGGCAATGATCGTGGACGCCAGGTCGGCCACTGCGGAAGAAGCGCTGGCGGCGCACCTGATTGACTTTATCGCGAAGGACACGGACGACCTGCTCGAAAAGTTGGACGGCTTCACCGTCCAAACAAACGACGGGCCGCGCACGCTTCACACCTCCAACGCGCGTATCGAACCACTCAACATGAATCTCATCGAGCAATTACTGCTGATCCTGACGGACTCGCGCATCGTCTTTCTGCTGGGAACCCTCGGTTTCATTTTGATCTGGATTGAAATCTCGAGCCCGGGCGGTTGGGTATCCGGGTTCTTTGGCGTTGTCTGCCTGGCGCTATCGGCGTATGGTCTGGGCATCATCCCGGTGAACTGGTTCGGGATCGTGTTTGTGCTGACGGCCTTCGTGCTGTTCATCCTGGACGTGCAGGCGCCCACGCACGGCGCGTTGACGACCGCGGGCGTGGTCTCGTTCATCGTCGGCGCGCTGGTGTTGTTCAACTCGCCGATCACGCCGCCCGCCATGCGCATCCCGGTGCCGCTGGTGGTGGGCGTGGGCGTCGTGTTTGGCGCGCTGTTCTTTGGGATCATGTTGCTGGCCCTGCGGATGCGGCACGCGCCGGCGCTCATCGGGGGGGAAACGTTGGTCGGTAAAACAGGATCCGCCCGAACGTCGGTGGATGAGGCGGGCGGCCAGGTCCAGTTGATGAGCGAGTTATGGAGCGCGGAATCCGCCGAAGGGTCCGAAAAGATCCGTAAGGGGGATGAGGTCGAGGTTGTCGAAGTCAAAGGCTTGCGATTGAAAGTCAAAAAGGTTGAACGTTAAACGTTTAACGTTCAACGTTGGAATTGATGAGGATTTAATGGCTGTACCCCCCACGAGAGACCGAGTCTTACCGCAAGCCGAAGCGCGTCCCCTGCGCCGCCCGGAGTGGATCAAGGTGCGCGCGCCCGCGGGCGAAACGTACGAACGCCTGCAAACGTTGATGCGCTCGAAGGAATTGCACACCGTTTGCGAGGAAGCCATGTGTCCGAACATGGGCGAGTGCTGGGGGAGCGGCACCGCCACGTTTTTGATGCTCGGTGACGTGTGCACGCGCACCTGCGGATTCTGCGACATCAAACACGGCAAGCCCGGACTGCTCGATTGGGGCGAAGCGGAGCGTGTGGCGCAGGCGGTGAAGTCCATGAACTTGAAGCACGCGGTCATCACGTCGGTGAACCGCGACGAACGGCGGGACGGCGGCGCACCAATCTTCGCGATGGTCATACGCCGCATCCGCGAGTTATTGCCGGGTTGCTCGATTGAAGTTTTGATTCCTGACTTCAAGGGAAGCGTCGAAGCGTTGAAAATCGTGATGGAGGCGCGTCCTGAGATTTTGAATCACAATGTCGAGACGGTGCCGCGCCTGTTCAAGTCTGTGCAACCGCAGGACAATTACGAGTGGGCCGCCGCGACTTTATCCAACGCGAAGAAACTTGATCCCGAAGTGCTGACGAAATCGGGTATCATGCTCGGTCTCGGTGAGACGATGGACGAGGTGAAAGCCGTGATGCGCGACCAGCGTTCGTGGGGCGTGGACATTCTGACCATCGGCCAGTATCTGCAACCGAGCAAAAAGCACTTGGCGATGCAACGCTATTACACAATGGAAGAGTTCGCCGAACTGCGCGACTTCGGCAAGGAGATCGGATTCCAGTGGGTGGAGTCGAATCCGCTGGTGCGGTCATCGTATCACGCCGGGGAGCAGGTGCGGGCGTTGAGCGTGGTGCATCGGAAGTTGTATGGGGGGCAGAGAGTAGAGAACAGGGAGCAGTGATCAGTTTTCACGTGTGCCTGCGGCACAGTGCAGGCAGTGATCAGTCATCAGTGGAAGCCTCCTGCCGGGGAAGTCGGTGGGAGGCTTTGTTGATTTTTGGGGAGGGGAGGCTTATAATCGCTTCATAGGCTGTATACAGAACCTCGTTGTATAAAACGCAGCGCGACCTTTCGATAAACCCAGGCAATTTTTTGCAGCCACCCGGAAGCGGCTTCGCAAAACATTTCGCGTTGCAAATCTTTGTGGCTGCGGTGGTTTTTCGAGAGCGACATTTACATCGGCGTGAAGGCGGCATATGCACATCAGCAATCTGGATTGGGACGATTATCGCATCGAGCATGTTGCCCGGCATGATGTCGAGCCTCATGAAGTATGGGAAGTTTGCGAAGACTCACTGCATTTGGCTCATCGTGAAGGGCGTAATCGCTATCGTCTTTATGGCCAGACCATAGAAGGCCGCTATTTGTTCATTGTCCTGGAGCAGGTCGAACAGACGGTGTACAAGCCCATCACGGCTCGAGACATGACCGATGGTGAGAAGCGAAATTACAGGAGAATAAGAAGATGAACGATTTGCAAGTGCCGGAATTTAAAACGTACGAGGAGGAAGCGGCGTTTTGGGACAACCTCGATACTTCCGCCTTTATGGAAGACGACGGAAAATGGCTTCGATTCGAGACGCCCAACAAACGGGCGATTCGCGTCGCGATCCTGCCTGAAGTCGCGGAGGAGCTCATACGGCGCGCTCGCGCCCAAAGCGTGTCGGTTGAAACGCTGGTGAACGTTTTTCTGTCCGAGCATCTGCGCGAATCGACTGTTGCGAGGTAGGGAGATCGGCTTCCAGTGGGTAGAGTCGAACCTGCTGGTGAGGTTGTCGTATCACGCGGCGGAGCAGGTGCGGGCGCTGAGCGTGGTGCATCGGAAGTTGTATGGTAATCAGTTATCAGTTATCAGTTATCAGTTATCAGTTATCAGTGAGCAGTGAGCAGTGGAAGAGGAAAGAGGAAAGCAGTAGGCAGAAAGCGGTGGAAGAAAAAGGAAGCCTCCGGTCGAAGTGAATTCGGCGGGAGGTTTTTGCTTGCCGAGCGAGGAATGGAGGGGGAGGACGCGGGAATGCAAGGATGAAGAGTGAAGGATGAAAGATGAAAGATGAAAGAGGGAGGAAGTTGCGGGATGCGGGGTAGGAGGTGGGGGGCGCGAGATAGGGGATACGTATTGCGTATTGCGTGTTACGTGGGACGTGGGACGCGCTATGAGTCAAGGGGAGACTTGACGGCGAGGCCGCCGCGCTGTAATACATGCGTATAAATCATGGTGGTTTTGACGTCTTTGTGGCCGAGGAGTTCCTGGACGGTGCGGATGTCGTAACCAGCTTGCAGGAGGTGGGTGGCGAAACTGTGGCGGAAGGTGTGAGGGGTGACGTGTTTGTTTATTTTCGCGAGGCGGGCGGCTTCTTTGACGGCTTTTTGCTCAGTGGACTCATGCAGATGGTGACGGCGTGTGATTCCGCTATATTGGTCTTTTGAGAGTTCGGGGGCAGGGAAGAGGTATTGCCAGATCCAGTCTTTGTCGGCGTTACGATATTTGCGTTCGAGAGCATAGGGCAGGTAGACCGAGCCGAAGCCGTCGGCGAGGTCTTTTTCGTGGGTGAGTTTTACAAATTTGAGGTGACGCTGCAACGGTTCGATGACAGTATCAGCCAGGATAGTGACGCGGTCATCTTCGCCTTTACCGTCGCGCACGATGATCTGGTGGTTGTCGAAGTCAATATCCTTGACGCGCAGGCGCATACATTCCATGACACGGAGTCCGCCGCCGTACATGACCTGGGCAATGAGTTTGTGGAGGCCGGTCATGTTGTCAAAGACGCGTTTGACTTCATCTTTGGAGAGGACGGTGGGAACATTTATGGCGCGTTGGGGGCGAAACTCGTTGAGGCTGGCTTCGTCCACACCAAGGTGAAGGACGTGGC
>CAYJLS010000174.1:0-8061 GCA_964371065.1 uncultured Anaerolineaceae bacterium
AACCTTGCGTTGTAATACTAATGGAATATCAGAATTAGCCCCTTTAGCTCGTATTGGAGTTATTGTTATCACATGGTTATAGTTTTCTCCGCCGTTTTGATAAGCCTTTTTAATAAATTCATCTGTTATGCTCCAGTTATATCCCTTTCCAAATTCCGGCTCGTTTAATCCCCAATTGACCACTTCGCCCCCGCCTCTTGACCATTTTGCGCCAAGGTCTCTGAATTTTTCTCCGGCCCAACCGCTTTTATCGGAAACCTTAATTGTTGTAAGAGTTGACGGGTCAAAAGCGGCCATAATTCCAAAAGGCGAGTCCTGGCTGATTTGTTCCCGGGATTTTGGTGTTGCGGTTGGTGTCGTTGAAGCAGGAAGGGAGGGAGTATCTACTATGGGTTGAGGGGACCTGGTCGCAGTCGCGCTGGCGGCCTCCGACGTCAAAGAGGGCGCACAGGCCGTGATCAGCAGGGCGGGCAATACAATGGCAAGGAAAAGTTTTACGCGCATGGCAGACTCCTTCAGTGGCAGGATACATGCCATGAATCAAGGATTGGTACAGGAGATGTAACGCGGATGTAAAAACCGTGACTGCTGGAGACGATCTATTTGAAATATTCCTGCATGAAATCGCGGAACGCCTCGCCGTTGGGACGCAGAGATCCGTCGGAATCGGTCAGCGCGACCGCCATGCGGTCGAGGCTGAAGTACACGGCGTAGGGAATGTCGAGGTCAACGAAGGCTTGCAGGATGGCGTAGGTAGCCTCATAGTTTTGTTCGCGCAGGCCGAACTCGTTGCTTATGGCGGGCAGGCCGGTGACTTCTTCGAGGTAGGCCACAGCCTCCGCCAGCGCCGCCGCATCGCCGCTATACCAGTGAAAGTTGACGAAGTCCGCACCGGCGCGCGGGTAGATTTCGAGGTACTGGCGCGCTTCGGTTAGTGCATCCGCTGCGCGTTCAGGAAGTTGATCCAGCGAGCGATAGCCGCAGAACTCCTCGGCCTCACCATGGATCAGCGCGCGGCGGGCGAAGTCACAGGCTTTCTCATGCTGACCCAATTCAACGTAGTGCGCCCAGGTGACCAGCCCAACCACCTCGCTGACCATCCCGCCGTTTGCGCAGGGGATGTTCCGCTTTTGGGCCTCCTCGCAGGCGGCGCGCAGTTCCATTTCATATTCTTCAGGCGTACCTGCCCAGAAGATGGTGGATGTCTCTTCGTTCTCAACGACCAGCATCACGGGCCGGATCGCATCCAGAATTTCGCCGATGGTTCGTTGATACGCGGCAATGTCTTTGGCGGGCGTGGTGGGCATGGCAGGCGGGCCGCCTTTGCCATTGTTGCGAACGGTCAGGATCAAGCCGAGACCTGCTGACTGTGCAGCCTCACAAGCGTGGTCAGAGCAGGAACCATTCCAATCCTCCACGGTCACGTCCCACGGGCGGAAGTAGGCCACGCCCATCTCGAGCGCGAAGGGCACACGTTGACTCGACGGATCGAGATCAATCATCAAGCCAAAGGGATTCCCAGCCGCGGTTGGGGATGAGACTGGGATCGGTGTTGTTGCTTCTGTCTCGTCGGTGAAACGGCAGGCAGAGACCAGCAAGGCCAGTGTACAGAGCGCAATCCACGTTTGTTTCATATTTTCTCCTTGCATCCATTGTCAGCCGCAAGGATACCCTGATGGCGTTATCGCAGGATTGCAACATCGTAAATGTTGTGTAAACTTCGTACCCTTCTCATTTGAACTGCGCCTCGAAGAACGCGACGACCAGTCGGGCGATCTCCATGCGCGAGGGACGGATGGTCATGCCCTCCAATGGTTTGAAGCTATGCCCGGCGTTCGTCACCACAACCAATTCAGCGGTCACGCCCACTGCCCGAAGCGCGGCGAGCAGTATCTGGGATTGTTCAATGGGAACGAGTTTGTCTGAATCACCGTGAAGCATGAGGAAGGGCGGGTCGTCGGATGTTACGTAAGTGACTGGGCTGGCGAGCGCCGCGTCAAAACCGTTGAACACGCGCGAGGCGCCATCGTATCCGCCCTCGAACGGGACAGTCAGATCGGCCGGGCCGAACATATCCACCACGGCCTGCACGCGGCTGGAGTATTCGAGATATTCACCCACGTCGAAGCCTGCGCTTTCATCGGTTGTCCCCAGCAGGTTCGCGAGATGTCCGCCCGCCGAGCCGCCCCACACGCCGATGCGATCCGGGTCGAGGTTGTATTCGTCCGCGTGGGCGCGCAGGTAGCGCACGGCGCATTTCAAATCCTCGATCATGGCGGGGAAGGGATGTTCGGGCGCGAGGCGGTAATTGGCTGCAACCACCAGGAAGCCCGCGTTGATCAAGGGTGGGATTTCCGCCGAGCCTGCGCCTTCGGACTTGTCACCTTTCGACCAGCCGCCGCCGTGAACGTACATCGTGACAGGCCAGCGCGACCCCGCGGAGACCGGGTAGTAGAAATCCATCTTGAGTTCCACGCCGTCCATCGTGCAGTACGTGACATCCGCCAGGCTGGGCGTGACGGAATTTCCGCGCGGGCTGCGTTGAAGCCGGTCGTTTGTCGCCGGCCGGTCCATCGTCGGGCGGGAGGGAGATTGGGGCGCGGATTGAGGAGTCGGCGCGGCAGTTTGGGTCGGCGAAACAGGCGTGTTCGTCGGCGTGGAGGATGGGACGATGGTCGGAGTCGCGCGCGGCGAGATCAGGCTGCAGGCAAGAGAGGCGAGGATCAGGATGGGGAGGATGAATTTTCTCATGGTTGTTTCTCCTTCGGCGAAGAATTTATGCCGCCAGACAAAAAGCGATTCATGGGATGTAAAAAATCGGTAAAGACTTTGGAGACACGACTACCAACATCACCGCGTACGCGGGGATTCGGACTTGCGCGCCGCCCGCGGACGTTTCCACGCTCTCGCTCGCATCGCTGACCGTTTGGCTGGCCGCGGTTTTGACGGGGCTTCCATCGGGACGGAGGAGGGTCAGCGTCACGGGCTGGTCGGTGGGATTCGCGAACAGCAGGGCGACCTCGCCCTTTGAATCTTGTCCTGCCAAAATCCAAAGTCCGTTTAGCGCGCTGAGAGTCACTGTGATCGCTTGCGGATGAGCCGCGAGTTCCGCCCACAGTGAGAAGGACAGCGCGGCGCGCTTGGGACGCCCATCCGCGTAGAACATGCCGTAAAAAGTGGACGCGTCCATGGCGGGATCGGGGCCGCGGTAGAACGCGGATTCGGTCACGCCGTTTTGTTGCATGGCGATCCACGAGGCGGTAATGATGGCTGCGCCGCGTCCGCCGAGACGGGCTTCTTCGGCGGTGATAATGGTGGCATCCAGGTTCCTTGTCTGCGTATTCCACTCGCTGACGTGCATCCTCACGGACGTGAAGCCGCGCGTGTCGAGTTCACTTCGATAAAACTGTGCGGCATTTACGTAAGCCTGCGGATCGTTGGAATACATGTGCCATGAAAGAAAGTCGAACGGGGTTTGATGTTCGCGGGCGTAGTCCAGCAGGCCGCGCGCGAAAGCCTGTCCCTTTTGCGAGAGCGCGCCTGCGGGCGTAAAGCCCGGTCCGCCGACGAGCAGATCGGGAAATTCTTGCTTGAGGGCGCGGGCGGTCGCGTCAAAGAGACTGTAGAACTGGTCGCGCGTCCCGTCCCAGAATTTGCTTCCGTCAGGCTCGTTCCAGATTTCCACGTAACGCATCTCGATGCCGGCCTGCCGCGCCATCTCAAGATAGTGACGCGTCACTTCGACCGCGGCACGCGTCCAGTTTTCGGGATTCGTCGGCGCGCGCGGATCGGCCGCGGGGTAGCCGCGTCCGTTGTTCCACGAGTCGCCAAGGCGCAGGTACGGCTCGAATCCGCCCGCGAGAATGGCCGCGAAGACGCGGTCGCTTTCGGTGAAGTCATACGAATTGGGGTCGAGCGGATCGGCGTCCTGGTCGGGGTACATAGTCGCCATGTCGAGCGGGCCGTAGTAGTCGTGCGTGCGGATCATCGTCACGCCAACGGAATGATACGCGTCGGTCAGGTCCGCGTTGGTGGATGCGCCTGCGGGGATCGGGCCGATGTTCACACCGAGCAGGGGCTGGATCATGCCTCCACTCGGATCGCCGAGGGTAAGGGTCAAGCCTGCGATCCCGCTTGCAGGGGTTTCCGACGCGGGCGGGATAGGCGGAGTCGCGGATGGCGCGATGCCGCAGGCCGGGAGAATCAACGCGCACAGAAAAATTAAGCGGATGATTGGTTTCATGTTTACCTCTTATTGCGCATTGGCTGCAAGCGTCACAATATCTTCCGAAGTGACCACCGTTAGATTCGCGGCGGCATACGCGACTAGTTCCTCGTACGCGGCGAAGATGGCGGCTTGATCCTCCTCCGTGCGCGGGCGCGAAGGGTCGGGCGCACTCAGGTCGAAGGGAGGCAAAAGCGGTTCGTCAATTTTGCCTTTGTTCATTGTGAAATAAATGGACGACCACCCCTCTGCTCCAGAGCGGTAATAATTATTTTCATGGATCAGAGATGTGATGAAGGGGGCGCGTCCGTAATTGTGACTCTCCCAATCAGCCAGCTGTGTTTGCAACATGGTGAGCGGCTTGTACTCGCTGGCGTCGGGTTTGGACATGAAGTTCCACCAAAAATTATCGCTGCCGTCAACGATGGTGGTGCGCGTCACGCTGAAATCGCTGGGACGCACAAGCAGGCCGTTGACGTATTCGAACGGGCGATCCACTTTTGTACCCGACTCGTGATAGAGCAGTGTCATCTGTGCGCCAAGGCTGGTATAGACTCTCTGCGCAGCATCTTTGATCTTTTGGTTGCCATTCGGCGATGGCGCGACGACAGGATTTCGCCCGAAGATTTGCGCCACGTAGGTATAACCGCCGGGTTGCGAACGATCCAGGTCGCCTGTTTCGAGATCGAGCGCGTAAGTTTCATAATCCAGCAGGGTTTGATACAACTCGTCATCGCCGAGTCCCTGCAAACGAGAATCGAATCCTGTGTAGAGCGAGTGCGGCGGGCGGACGTGGTAACTGATGGTCATATCCGAATTCCTGAAACGCTCGATCACATCCGGGCGCTGCTCCGCCAGCTGGCGCGTGATCTCGGCGGTGAAGTAGAAGTCGCCGCGCACACCGTATTTCTCGAACAGGTCAACGAGTTTCAGCAGGATGTCCGCGCTTTCGGTGGGGTGAGTCCAATCGTGGACGTTGATGACGAAGGAGATGTACGCGGTGTCAGGTGTCAGGAGAGGGAGAGAGGATTCGGTAACGGGGGCAGGCGCGGGCGGAGTCGGAGGCGTGGCCGGGGTGCAGGAAAAAGCCAGGGAGGCGAACAAGGTCAGGGCGAGGATGAGTCGGTTCATGTGGAATTATCCTATTGCTCCCCTGCGATGTAAGCGTCGGCCATCTGCGAGAACGTGGCCCACTGCACCTGTCCGCTGGCGACGAGGGGATCAACCACCTCGGCCAGGAATTTTTCGATGACGTCAAACGGATGCGCGGGGTCGCCGCGAAATTCTCCGGGGTGGACGGTGAAGTGGAAAACGTTGACCTTGCCGGGTTGCGCGGCGGCCAGCGACGCGTAGAGGCTTTGCTTCAGGTATTCAAAGTAAGCTTCGTCGCCGCCCGCGTTGTCACTGCGGCGCGATGCCGCGAAGTTCGTTTTATCGTACTGGCCCTCGGGTAAAAATACGACCGCGCCCGCGGGATCGTGTTGCGCGAAAAGCGTGAAGTCCGAACCGTCTGTCCCGCCCGCAGGCCGCCAGGGATTCACGCCCACGATGGACAGGTCGGTGGATTGCGTATTGGGATTCTTCCAGTCACTGTTCACGTCCAGCCCGGCGCAGGCCGCGGCCTCGTACACATCCACATACAAATTTCCGCCGCTCCAGTAGCGAATGTCCGTCACGCCGCTTGCCTGCGTGATGAGCGAAATCTCCTGCTTCATCACATCGCACCACGTTTGCACGGAAAGCGTCCCGTCGTTTTTTCCGAGATGCGCGTCCTCGTGAAAGTGCAGCGCGAGTTCGTGGCCGCGCGCCGCCAGGTCCGCCAGGATCGTATTCCCCGATTCAATCGCAACCGATGTGAACGGGCTTTGCACCTGGATGGTCATGCGTCCGCCGTGAGTTTCAACGATTTGCGTGACGGCCAGAATATCCTGGACTTGATGATCGAAAAATTGCAGCTGGCGATAATCGCCCTTGCCGCTTTGGTATCCCTGCGCGGTTTCGCCCAGCGGCTCGATGTGCATGCCGATGGCGAACAAGAGGACGGCTTCGCCCGCTTCATTTTGCGACCCTTCGACTTCGCTCAGGGCGGGCTGTGAACTGGTCGCCGTTTCGAGGGGCTGAATCTCTGCTGTAGGCATTTGCGCTGGCGCGGTGAAAAGCTCGCAGCCAAGGGAAAAGAGAATCAGTGTGACAAGAAAGATTTTTTTCATGGTTTTCTCCTGTAATGTTCTGGATTTCAAGCCCGCTTCTACGGCATCTCAATTCGGTCTGGTACACTTCCCGCCTGAATCCAAGCCTGAGCGGTTTCTTCGATGGTCGCCCACCGAACGAAAGAATAGGAATTCATTTCATTGATAAATGCCACGATCTGTTCCAAACCGTCGCTGCTTTCCTTCAAACCTTCGCCAAGCTCAAGAGATTTCAAAGTGGATGGCGAAACCATGACAGTAAAACTGATCACGGGATAGGTATACTGTCCATTGGCAATGGCTTGAGCCAGGGTGCGCCCATCGCCCAGTTTATGTGTGCCGCAGCCGACTCGCACCAGCGTGCCGTTCGGGTCATGGGTCGTGTATTGCTCCGCGCTGAGTGGAATCCAGATGCCTGCGGCGGTGTCGTCACAGCCGGGGCCATGGCCCGCGCATTGCGTGCCGCCCCACAATGCTTGCGGAGTCCAGGTAAAGCCCTGGTAAATCAGTGGTTGGCGCAGACTGTCCAACTCGGTCACTAACATTCCTGAAACGACAGAAGTCGGATGTCCGCCCATCTGCGTGATGAGGTAGGCGGCTTTGGCGCGGTCTGCCACATTGTGCGTGTGGACATCCCATTGGACGCCCAGCGCTTCGGACTTTTGAATCATCTCTGCCGCGCGCGGTTCGCCTTCCAGCCAGCCCACGTCCGCGCCGACCGACCAGCGTATTCCCAAATCGGTCACTTGTTGCAGGAAGGCAAGGTAGGCATCCACTTGCGGCCAGTTTTGGGGTTTGCTTTCGATGTGAGTTGTGCCAGAGATGTACAACAGGGTTGTGTCGGTTGAAACAGACTGCGTGGTTGGCGCGGCGGTGGGAGTTGTGGCAGGCATTATTACAACGGGATGCGGAGTTTGAGTCGCCGAGGTGAGCGAGCAGGCAGTAGTCAATATCAGGGTGAGAAGAAAAATCATCAGGCGTTTCATATCATCTCCTATTGAAGTAGCGCTAACACCATTGGCAAATTGACCGCGCCGATGCGGTCGCTTTGAGAGGCAACGTAAATGACGGTTTGCTCGTATATCGCCCACATCGCCTCCTGGTCGGCCGGCGAAATCAGAGGCGATCTCAGGGTCGGGTCCCAGTTGGGGCGCTTGCCGCCATCCATATAAACGGTGGTCCAGGCTGATTGGGACGCAAAGAAATTATTGTCGTGCATCTTCACGCCAACGATATAAGGCGCATGGGCGCCTTTTGTCGCGTGGGCAGCCGCCAGCGCCTCTTCAAATGATTGCGTCGCGTCCTGGCCTGCATGTTCATAAAGCTTATAGTCAGATTGCTCAGGCTTGATGTACAGACCGTCTTTTACATCGCCCAGGTTATTAACCCGCCCGTGCGAAATCGTAAATTGGGCGCCCATTTCTTTGAACACGCGCATCACCTGTTTTTCCAGGTTGGCATCAGCCAGCGCACCAGCGGAAAAAGGTGGATAGCCGATCAACTCGGCTACGCGCGAGTACCCGCCGGGCGCAGCAGTGGTCTGGCCGGTGACCGGGTCGGTCGCGTGGGTTTCATAGCGCTTTACGACTTCATATTGCTGCTCCGGCGACATCTGTGCCATCCCCATCCAGTCATAACCGTTGTAAT
>CAYJLS010000175.1:0-7935 GCA_964371065.1 uncultured Anaerolineaceae bacterium
CTTTTGCCTCAGAATCTTCGCGGTTGTGATAGATTCTCAAGAGTAATACTATAATGTCCACTCAATCCTCCACCATTGTCCAACGTCTTTGGAACTACTGCAACGTCCTGCGCGACGACGGCATGTCGTATGGCGATTACGTCGAGCAACTTACCTATCTGCTGTTCCTCAAGATGGATCAGGAAGGCAGTGCCATGCTTGGTCTGCCGAGTTCCATACCAGAACAATTCAATTGGGCAAGTTTACAGCGTCTCGACGGCGATGATCTAGAAAGTCATTATCGCGCCACGCTCACGGGTTTGGGTCAAGGCGCGGGGTTGATCCCCGTCATCTTCCGCAAGTCGCAAAACAAGATTCAAGATCCCGCCAAACTGCGCCGCCTGATCGAACTGATTGATGGCGAGACTTGGATCGGTCTGGATATTGATGTCAAAGGTGAGATCTACGAAGGTCTGCTCGAAAAGAACGCGCAGGATACCAAAAGCGGGGCGGGGCAATACTTCACGCCGCGTCCGCTGATCAAGGCGATTGTGGATGTTATGCGCCCCGAACCCGGCAAAACCATTTGCGATCCTGCGACTGGCACAGGCGGTTTCCTGCTTGCCGCGCATGATTACCTTGCCAATCACAACACGCTCGACCGCGAGCAGTGGGATCACCTGCGCCATCAAGCCTTGCATGGCTGGGAGATCGTGGATAACACTGCGCGTCTGTGTGTGATGAATTTATATCTGCATGGCATTGGTTCCTTTGGCGATGGCTCGGAGTTGGGGCGAAGTCCCATTCATGTTTCTGATAGCCTCGCATCCCACCCTGGCGAATACTTTGACATGGTGCTCACCAATCCGCCCTTCGGCAAGAAGTCCAGTGTCACCTTTGTCACCGATGAAGGCGAGATCAAGCGCGAGTCTCAGAACATTGTCCGCGAAGATTTCTGGACCTCCACCAGCAACAAACAACTCAACTTTGTCCAGCACATCAAGAACATCCTGAACATGACGGGCAAAGCCGCAGTCGTTGTCCCTGATAATGTGCTCTTCGAGGGCGGAGCAGGCGAGGTTGTACGCCGCAAACTTCTGCATGAATGTGATGTTCATACCCTCTTGCGATTGCCGACAGGCATCTTTTACGCTCAGGGTGTCAAAGCCAACGTTCTTTTCTTTGACCGTAAGCTTGCCTCCGAAATTCCGTGGACGAAACAACTGTGGATCTATGATTTTCGAACCAATATAGACTTTACGCTCAAGACAAATCCGCTGGCGCGAGGAGACCTTGACGAATTTGTGACCTGCTTCCATGCTGACAATCGCTTCGAACGCGCCCCAACCTGGTTGCCATCGAATGAGGCGGGCCGCTGGAGAGCATTCACCTACGAAGAACTGATTGCTCGCGACAAGGTCAACCTCGACATCTTCTGGCTGCGCGATGAGTCGCTGGAGGATTCCGCTAATTTGCCCAACCCCGATGTATTGGCTACTGAGATTGTCGAGGATTTACGGTCCGCGCTGGCACAGTTCGAGTCCATTGCAGAAGAATTGTCCGAAGAAGAATAATTGGAATTGATTGCGAAGATTTTTTACCGAACCTACCATACCGTTTGTTGAAATAGGAAAGTGTTATCTACAATGGTATGAATGGAGGTTGCCTTGAACTTTCACAAAAGCGCCTTTCAAAAGCGTGAATAGCACGAAAAAACCGGTTTCAAAAACGATGCTATACTAACTTTACCTTCTTCAATCCCACAAGGCGTTGTTATTATGGCATCCTCCACAACCGCAGACTTTATACTTCGACTTCGCAACTTCGTTCAGCATGAAGCGGACGCGCAACGCGAGGCGTTGTATCGCCAGTGGGCGCAGCCCTTAGGTGACCGGGTGGCAAAAGGCTGGGCGGTGGAAGGCTTGCATGTCGTAAAGTTTCAAAACGGGATTACCCGCCTCCAATGCGCGACAAACGACTCGCGCTTTCGAGAAGGAGACCTGGTGGTCCTGCATCGCGGTGATCCTCACGATAATGCCGCCCTGCACTGCGATCTGCAATACGATGGGGAGAACGAGATTGAAGTAAGCCTAATCCAGGGTAATGATGTTTTATTCTCGGAATTTCCAGATGACTGGATCATGGACCAGGACTGGTTCGACTCCAGCCCGTTTTATCTCAACGCGCTTAACTCAGTTGCCGATACTCAACGCGGACGCTCAATCATCCTGCCGCTCCTGCAGGGATCACTCACCCCCAAAATCGACTACGCCAGATACGAGCGTGCAAAAGAATCCTTGAAAGACGCAGGCCTGAACGACAGCCAGGTGGAGTCGGTGGCGTTAGCGTATGCCACCGACCTGTTGCATTTGATCCAGGGTCCGCCGGGAACGGGGAAGACCCTCATGCTGGCACACCTGGCGCGCCTGCTGGTCCGGGATGGTCGCCGGGTGTTTGTCACCGCGCTCACGCATCGCGCCATTCACAACGCCCTGAACAAGGTTCCACAAGTGGATGAAGGCATTTCAGTTTGCAAGATCGGCGCAGAACGCCATGCCGACGACTTAAAGGTGCCAAACTTTGAAAAGTTCTCCAACTCCCGCTTTGGGGAAATCAACGGTGGCTATGTGATCGGCGCTACTCCCTTTGCCCTGCAATCCAAACGTCTAGCAAATGTTGAATTTGATGTAGTGCTCTTCGATGAAGCCTCCCAGATTACCCTGCCCCTGGCCATCATGGGCATGTTGGCGGGGAGCAAATATATTTTCATCGGAGATGAAAACCAGCTTCCGCCCGTCACCGTTTTTTCCGAATCGGAGAGCAGCCAGACTTCCATTTTCGGCTATCTGGCCGGACGCGGGAATGAGACCATGCTCAATGTGACCTACCGCCTCAACGATATCCTGACAGATTGGCCCAGCCGAACCTTTTACCGCAATGAACTCAAGCCCAGCCTTTCTGCCGCCATGCGGCGATTGGAGTTATCACCGGAAGTCACTCCCTGGGATTTTGTACTTGACCCGAACCTGCCCTCAGTCTTTTTGGATCTCTGCCACCAAAACACAACAGTTCGAAGTCGCGTTGAAGCGGAGACCGTGGTGGATTTGATACATTCTCTTTTGATACGAGGCGTTTCGCCGGAAGACATCGGGGTGGTGGTGCCCTACCGCGCCCAGAGTCGCCTGATCCGCAGTTTGCTCAGGCGGCAGCTCATGGATGAAGAGGTTCTCCGAAAGCTGGTGGTGGACACGGTGGAACGGATGCAGGGTCAGGAGCGCGAAGTGGTTCTGGTTTCCTTCGCGACCGCCAGTCCCAAGTTCGCGGCGCAAATGGCGGAATTCCTGTTCAAGCCACAGCGTCTGAATGTGGCCGTTACCCGCCCGCGCACCAAGTTGATCCTGGTGGGCAGTCATCACATGCTCAAAGCGGATCAATACGATCCCAACCAGGTCGAGATCATGAATATTCTGCGTGACCTGATCAACGGGTGCGCGCAGTTCTCCGTTCCCAATGGCGACCTGACAGGCTGAACATGGCCCACATCCTGCCCGATACCCCGCCCCAGCATATTCCGAACGAAGTTCTGCGCGTCTTTCGGGTACTGAAAGCCCTGCCGGATTCATTTTATGTCTGGCATCATCTGGCGCCCTGGCAGCCGAACGCACCGGATTTTCTGGTAATGGATGAGCAGGGACGGGTGTTATTGGTCAAGGTCAGTTCGGCGGCGGCCAACCAGGCCAGCACCGCAGCCCAGATGCTGCTCCTACAGGATGAGCGCGCACCGCTCGGAAAAGCGGAGGGTGAGTTATTACGTGTCTTCATCGCGTCCCTGAAACTTCCCGAAGGACAGGAGTTGGCATCCCTGGTGATCTTCCCCAACATTCACCACAAACAGGTTTCAGGGAGTCGTCTGGAGCGTGGTCGCGGGGAATCGCATTGGGTTGGGAGAGAATTTCTTCAAGCAGAATCAGAACAGGATTGGAAAGACTGTTTTTCATCCACACCACTGGAAGCACTCTGGTTGGAAAAGGTCCGCCAGCGGTTTACGCCGGAGGTGGTCGTCCCCGCCGAGATGACGGTGAGGATGCCCGAGGATAGACGCCTCGAAGCCGGCCTGACCGATTATCTGCTCGATTACGATCAGGAAAGCGCGGTCAAGGCCGACCTGGAACTGCCGGCCGAACCCCAGGCACTAACCGGTGACTTCAAACTGAACATCATCAACGGGGTGGCGGGAAGCGGCAAGACGCTGATCCTGCTCTACCGACTACGCCTGCTCTATCATCTGTATCCCGGCAAACGCTTCCTGGTGTTGACTCACAATCGCCCGCTCAGCCGGGACATGGAGGGACGCTTTACGCGGCTCGAAGGGCGGACACCTGACAACATCGAATGGCGCACGTTCAACGGCTGGTGCTATCGCCACTGGCCGACCAGCCCGAAATGGATCGAGCCGCTCAAACTGGAAGCGCGCAAAAACCTGCTGGAGAAAATCTGGCATGCACATTTGCAGAACTCTTCCATCTCAGCGCAAATGTTCCGTGACGAAGTAGATTGGGTGAAAGACCAGCCGCCGATGACGCAGGAGGAATATCTTTCGGCAGATCGCCGTGGCCGCGGGTTTGGGTTGAATACGGAACAACGCCAGCGGATGTATACCGCCATGCAGGCCTATCAACTGGCGCTGGAGGAGCGTCACGCCCGGGACTGGGGAGATGTGCCACAGGCATTATGGCAATTTATGGAGAGCGGGCAGGTCACTCTCCCTGAGTATGATGTGATCCTGATGGATGAGGCGCAATTTTTCGCGCCGCTCTGGATACGCTTAATTCAAAAAGCGCTCAGTCCCCGCAACGGACATTTGTTCCTGGTAGCCGACCCTACCCAGGGGTTCCTGGGCCGTGGCGCATCTTGGAAGTCGCTCGGGTTGGAGGCGCGGGGGCGGACGCATCACTTGCGGCACAGCTATCGCAGTACGCGCGAGATCATGCAATTTGCCACCCTGTTGTATCGTCTACGCCTGGCCGAGGAAAAGGATGACGATATCCTCGTGCCCGATCTGCTCAATATGCCCAGCGGAGCCTTCCCGGAGATCATTCCGCTCACCAGCCCGCAGGATGAAATTACCCGCCTCGCCAATGAGGTGGAAGGTTTTGTGAAGAGGGGCTATCCCAAACGTCACCTGCTTCTTTTTCACACGGACGGGCAGGGCGTACGCTCGCTGATCCAGGCGATTGATGACCGGCTGGGCAAGAATGCCGCCTTTGACCCGAAGGATACCTATCCCGGCGATTACATCCGCGTGACCACGCTTATTGCCGGGGCGGGGCTGGAGAGCCCCATAGTTTTCCTGGCAGGGCTTCGTCAGCTCTTCGAGGAGGAGCAATCGTTGCGGCTGTCTGATGACGAGCGCGAGGTATTGATTCGGGATAATACGAGGAAGCTGTATATGGCAGTTACCCGCGCAGGGCAGAGATTGGTGTTGACGTATGCAGGGGACCTGCCGGGAGTGCTGAGCGAGGCACTAAAGGGTAACTCATACTAGACGCACAAGACAGCACGCTAGACCTGCACGATATGCTAGCGGAGGTGGCGGTGGTGATGGGGAATCGGCGCAGGTTTGGGGAGTTGCCGGTGATGGAGTGGGGAAGAGTCGTAACGCCCTGACAATAACTGAACTGCCAGAATATTGTTCATGCGTGATCGCAATATCGCTTTATTTCCTCTGCCTGATTTTTCCAGTGTTGCGTCCGAGCGTCATCATTCAGAATTGTGATAAGTCGATGGATTTCGGGAACATTTTCTTGTGCTTCCTGACACCGTCCGAGATGTGCCAAGGCTATGGAGCGATATGCCAGTACGTCAATATGCGAGTGCAAATGAATGTCTTTTGCGTCTTTGATAGTAGAATGGGCAACCTCAAAGGGTTGTAAAATCCAATCGCCCAACGGACGAATGGCAATCCCCAGCCTACCAAAAAGCTTGAAGCGTAGCCTTCCAGAATAAAGTTGAAGAAGAGACCTATGTAACGCTACCGATTCCTCATCAATGGCCTCCCTTTGAAGAATATCGATATTCTGACGGTATCTACGAAAGAGTCCAGAGACTTTCAGCAATAGCCAGGGACGCGATCTCAAGGTAATGATGGTCATGGAAAGCAGGCCAAAGTCGTTGTTCAATTGCAACCGAAGATCGGGCTGCTCTTTTAGTACTTCGCGAGCTTGTTCCAATGATTTTCTGGCTTGACTGGTTTCCTTGCCTGTTATTTGCTGCCGCAAGAGAGATAGTTCTTGTAAAGCCGCGTTGCGTTCGCCCGGTGTTTCGGCCAGTTCCAGAGCCGCATTGATTACCTTTTCGGATTCTCCATACTTGCCAGCACGACGGAGAGTGATTCCAACCATTCTGGTCAAACCAGTTTTCGTACATTTACTGGTAGCATCAGTAAAGTCAAACGACTCGGCTTGGCGTTCTGGATTCGGCGTTGACTGAATTCCAGCCCAATGCAGGAATTCCCCAAAGGCTCGATCCGCATCGGTCAGGATGGGATAATCGCTGGCGTATGGTCTGACCAACTCCGAACAACCTTCGATAGCGGTTTGCAATGGCGTTGAACCTGACGGATGACCTTCGTAGTGAATCCAAAAGGTTGGCAATGAAGGGTCTCTCTTATTGAGCATGTTATACAAAAGAGGTGGAATATCAGGATCCACACCACGCCACCCAACAAAACACAGAGGCCGAGTGCGAATCACCTCTTCGAGAAATTCCGCCTTGTTTCCAGTCAGTTGAGTCCCAACATATTCCAAAGCACCGAGGCAACTATCAGGATCATCCAGTGAGCCGTGAATTTTGAATAATGTTCCTCCTTGGACCAACTCCTCTTTCCATCCCACAAACGAATGGGAGCCTGCTTCGCGATATCTGCTTTGAATTAAGCGACCCGTTTTCACCCATTCGCGCTCGATCAAGCGATCATAATTGGTTGTGATGACGGTACCGCCAGTGGAAAGCCAATAAGCGAGGAAAGCATGAACTCGATTGGACACACATTTCGTTTCAACGCTGGCAAAGGACTCATAAAGAAGTGCCGTCGCTTGCCTGCAAATCTGCCAGAAATCGTTGAGGGTGATTTCAAAACCGATGTGGGCGCTGATTTCCTTCAGTGTGGCTGGTAAGGTATCGCTCTGGGGATCGAATTTCCCAGAAGCGGATAGGGCTTGCAGTAACAAATGGTAGAGCAAAGAGGGTGTGCTGGGCATGCCTGTATTTCCAGACATGGACGCGCCAGCGCCAACAAAGAATACCAGAGAACGATCTCGGCTCGTAAGTAAAGGGCGTAGCAAGTCTATACTTGCCGATGAGACCGAAGTGTCCGCTTTGGAGATGGTTGGAGAAAGTATTGTCTGATCCATTGGCTTGTCAGTTGATCTCCGAGGTAGAATCACTATACACCAAATCGAAAAACTTGTGCTAGACTCATTATCGGTTCCTTCTGAAAATGGGGATGAAAGACATCCTCTCCCCAAATACCGTTCGAGTGAATCTTATTGGCTTGTTGGGGCGCCATCCCAGACAGAAACAGTTACAATACATCGAATTTGGGCGATTGCCATCGTTGAAGTAAATTTGGAACAAATCTAGCGAATCTCATGGCAAAACTTGAAGACCTAAAACGCAATGCGCAAGTCAAAGGCTTGACCCCCTCGGGCACTGCCTCCATCCTGAACGTGCAATGGCACGGGGATAATGTGGTCGAGGTGACGTATCGCGATGTGAGCGGGAAGGATCACAGCGAGTTATTGTTCCGCGACCGCGAGGCGGATTTGGAAGTCATCGAGGCGGGAACGCCCTGGGCGTTCGACAGCAATGGGGAGTTGTTCCGTCTGGTCTCGGAAGCCTATCGCATTCGGATGGCATATCTGTTCGACCCGTGGATGGCGGTGCATCTTTCGCAGG
>CAYJLS010000176.1:0-7880 GCA_964371065.1 uncultured Anaerolineaceae bacterium
CCAAGATGACTGTCACTTCGCGGGATCAGCCGCCAGAGACGGAGCGAAGCAGGGCGAGGAACATGCACAGGCCGATAAAGCCGAGAACGAGGCCGACAATGGCAGTGGCCTTCGGACGGTCCTTGCCGAACAGGCCCGCCACACCGAGCAGGGCGCCGAGGAACCCAAGAAAGGCGCTGGCCCCGCCGCAAACGAAAAGAGGCATGCCCGCCAGTTGGATCCAGTTTTGGGCGAGACCCGTCAGCGCGCAAAGCCCGATGCCGAAGACCAGCGCGGAAGAAGCGATTCCCAATCCCAGGCTGGCGTTGCCGAGGGTGTTGGGTTGCTGTGGGGAATTGTTCATGATTGCATCCTTTCATCGGGCGCTTCCCCCAATTTATCCTGGGATTGCAAATTAGGCGAGACTCGTTTTTTGATCCGTGTAGCAAGGATCATGACCACCCCGATGAATAGAAGCGCAATAGATTGGAACAGGATCGGTGTGGCCACTCCCACCAGAACGGCGGACATCAAGTCGCGGCTGGCGTCCACCAAAGAAACGGGCAGGGCCGGGGGGAAGCGCGGCGCAAGGGTTGTTTGGAATGTCCATTGGAAGATCGGATGTGCGGCGGCGGAAAGCGCGATTCCCAGCAGGCCGCTGACTAGGAGCGGAATTCCCCACCAAACCAGCCAGCCTTTCAACGAACGCACGGCGAAAACGGTGATGAGGAAAAGCAGTCCCAATGGGAGCAGCGGGCTGAAGCGCAGGATGGCGCGGGCGACCCGCAGGGCGGTCAGCGGGTTTTGCGTCTCCTCCGTGTTGGCGGGGATGAGCGTCACCGTATCGTGAATGCCCGCCGCGACGGTTTGAAGTTCCGCCTGGATCAAAGGTTCGACCACGTTGATCACATCATCAGACGGATTGCAGAAGACGATGTTTTTCCCGCCTTCCTGATCGCCGAATGTCATTTGGGCGATGTCATCCAGTGTGCAGGCAGGCTGTGCGCGAAGCAATTGCATCACCGCCTGCGCGCCCGCAGGTCCGCCTAGGTGGGCTTTGAAGGCGGTCAGTGAAAGCGTGGCGGACTCAGTTTCCCCGTTCAGGTAGCCAAAGACCGAGGTGAAGGCATCTTCGACCAAAGCCCGCGTTATCTCAGGCGGCAGGAGCGCGCCGATCACCGCCTGCCAATCCTCCTTCGAGAGGAATTTCAGGTATACCGGCGGGCCGCCGCCCGAACTCATTTCGGGTTGGCCGAACTGGTCGAAGCAGGGTTGGGCGCTGGCTAATTCCGCCTCTGTGGGCGGGCGTTCATTGCGGACGAGGGACTGGTAGGTCTCTGTGCCGAGGGCGTTTTCCAAACAAGCCTGCGCCTCCGCCGGGCGCGATTCCTGCCCGCAGGCAATCGGGTTATTTTCGCAAGGGTTGAAACTCGCGGACGAAGCCAGTGTCTCCGCCGCGAGCGAGGGCAGGCGCTCGTAGATGCCCTGATCTTCGAAGGCGCGCAGGTACAGTTGCGCGTTGAACAGGCGTCGTTCGGCGTTGAACGCCAGCAGGGCGATCCCCGCGGTGAGGACGAAAAGGATGGCGCAGATTCCCGCCAGGAATTTCAACACGCCGTTGAAGAATTTTTCCATGGTTACTCCTCGAAATGTAACGCGAGATTTATCTCGCATCCCAACGCATTGCGAGATAAATCTCGCGTTACTGCAAACCACGGATGAAAGCGATAAAAGGCAATACCGCAAAACTCGCTTTGCGCCCGGAGTTTCGGCGGCAGTTGGACTGCCGCCGCCGCAGTTGCACTGCGGCGGGAACACCCATCCTTTGCGGTACTGCATAAAAGGGATGAATCCATTTCATCCCTTTTATCTGTGGCTGCGTTATGCCGTTGCCAGTTCGATGTAATCCTCGGTCACGGTCGGCTGTCCCGCCGCGCCCAAAAGCGACAGGAGCTCGGCCACCAGTTCGGCCTTGCGCTGCGCGTCGCCGCGGCTCCACGTGCGCGATTTGATCTCCAGGAAATTTCCGAGCGCGGGCGTTTGCACGTCATCCAGGTTGACAAAGAATTCCGTATCTTTATATTTGATCAGCCAGCGCAAGCGGTCCTTGTGCAGTTCCACTTCGCGGACGGGCTTGAAGTATTCGCGATAAAAGCGCAGGGTCTGCGCGGCCGGCGCGAGGTAGCGGCTGCGCGAGAGCAGGACTTCGTTGGCAAACACATCCTCGCGTTTTTGCCCGACCAGCGTCAGGCGCGGGCGCGTGGCGGTAACGTTGCCCTTCTCATCGAGGAACTCATCCTCGCGGTAGCGGATGCGTCCTTGCGCGGGATCATCGAAGAAGAAGTAGGTGTCGTGCTGGTCGTAATGCCGGATGCGGACGATCTCGATTTCGGGACGCTCGAGTCCTTTCCTGACTTTGAGCGGGTCCGCCAATTTGACCTTGACCTGCACCTCGAAGGATTCCTCCTCGATCGAGCCGCCCAGGGCGATCAGTTTCGACAGCACAGACTGTTCGCGTGCGATCAGGAACGCGTCTATTTTCTTCGCGATCTCACTGGCCCGCTTGAGCAATTCGTCTTCGTTGAGGGTTAGCAGTTGGCGGGCGCGCATCAGCCATTTGCCGTTGACCATCACATCGCTGACATCCGCGGATTTGGCGGCGTAGACGATTTGTGCGTAGGCATTGTTGGGGTCGCGGCGGAAGCGCGGCGAGTTGTGGACGGGGGACAGGTCCACCACGATCAGGTCGGCGCGGCGGCCCGGGGTCAGCGACCCGGTCAGCGGTCCGAGGTGAAGCGCCTGCGCGCCGAGGCGGGTGGCCATCGTCAGCGCGGTCTGCGCGGGGACGGAGGTCGGGTCGTTGCTGGCGGCTTTTGCCACGAAGGAGGCCAGTCGCATCTCCTCGAACATGTCGAGGTTGTTGTTGCTGGCGGGGCCGTCGGTGCCGATGCCCACGTTGAGTCCCACTTCGAGCATCCTCGTCACGGGCGCGAAGCCCGAGGCCAGTTTCAGGTTGGAGGAGGGGTTGTGCGCGACGCCCGCGCCGTGATTCTTGAGCGTGCGGATCTCGCCGATGTCCACGTGGACGCAATGCGCGGCGATGACTTTGGCCTCGAATAGTCCCTGTTTTTTAACGTAGGGGACGACGGGCATGCCCTGCTCTTCGCGCATGTTTTCCACCTCGAAGGAAGTCTCGGCCAGGTGGATGTGGAGCGGCACGTCGAATTCTTTGGCGAGTTCGGCGGTTTCGCGCAGCATGTCGGCGGTGGTGGTGTAGGGCGCGTGCGGCGCGATGGCCGGGACGATCAGTTCGTGTCCCTTCCAGGTTTGGATGAAGTCGCGCGCCCGCGCCATGGCATCTTCGTAGGAGGGCGCGTCGGAGGTGGGGAATTTTAGCACCGACTGCCCGCAGACGGCGCGCAGTCCGGCCTCGGCGGTGGCCTGGGCCACTTCCTCCTCGAAGAAGTACATGTCGTTGAAGGTGGTCACGCCCGAGCGGATGAATTCGGCGCAGGCGATTTGCGTGCCGAGGCGCACGAATTCCGGCGAGACGAATTCGCGTTCCACCGGCCACATGTAGCCCTGCAACCACACGTCCAGGCGCAGGTCGTCGGCCAGGCCGCGCAACAGGGTCATCGGCGCGTGGGTGTGCGCGTTGATCAGTCCGGGCATCAGGATTTTGCCGCCGCAGTCGAAGGTCTCTTTGGCGGCGTACTCTTTTTTGATCTCCGCCTCGGGGCCGACCGCGACGATGGAGTTGCCGCGCACGGCCACCGCGCCGGGGTCGTATTGGGCCAGTTGTTCGTCCATGGTGAGAACGTGGGCGTTGGTGAGCAGGATGTCTACGGGTTGGGTCATGGCGGCTCCTTGTTGGGCGGCGACTGGAAGTCGCAACTACGTTTGCAAAGTCCCACCTGCGTGGGACTGAATCTTCTGATATTTTACAAAGAAGCGGCATTTGTTATGCCGCTTCGGGTCTCGCGATTTTCACAATCAAATAAAACAATGCCTTCTCGAATTGCCCGCCGAATAAAGGTTCGTTCATTCATTGCTTTGAATTCCATCGGTGTATAAATCAATGGGATGACTGCGCGTCCTTGAATTGCATTGCCAATCTCAAGCATCAGCCCGTCATAACGATCCCAAAAACGTTTGGCCGTTTCCTGAATCAAAATTAAGTCCACATCGCTATGCTTCGTTTCCTCGCCACGCGCAAGCGATCCGAATAGGATTGCCTTTTGGATGTTATATTGCCTGAATATCGGCGACAAACTAAGTCGTAAGCCTGCAACAGTATTCATTTTTGAAATTATAGCATGAGCATTTTATAGTCAATTGACCAGGTCTGTAATTACCTTTATACTACCACAAATCAATTGCCGTAACCCATGTAGTGACGAATTTATTCGTCGGGAACGACTAAAGTCGTTACTACGTGGAATTGGTGGAAGTCCCCGTGCGCTCCGTGTAAAGGTTTATCGCTCCCAATTCATGAACATCAGCAGGACTTGCAGGTTGATCTCAAAATCGGTGTCGCGGTGGTTGCTGAGTTCCATGTCCACCGCGGCCGCGCCCATCTCGACGCCGAAATCGGCCAGCGTGCCGGTGTAGAGACAGCCCGTGTCGAGGGGCGGATAGGGATAGGATGTGATATCTGCAAGCGCTTCCGCCAGCCGGATGGAATCCTCGTCCCAGGGCGTGCCGCCGGGGAAGATGCCCAGCGCCGCGCTGTGATAACTGATGAGCGCCTCGATTTTATGGGCTCCGATGAACTTCACCAGCGCCCTGGTTTCCGGCTCGGAGGCGGGACGGTCGCCGCCGGTGACGGGAGTGTCCTTCCAGCAGCCGTCGCGCTCCCAGTCGGCCTGCCAGTTGACGGGGAAGTTGCGGTTCAGGTCCACGTTGTGTTCGTTGGCGCGGCCCAGCTTGTCGTGGCCGCGCGCGTCGCCGTCCGGGTTGAGGTCGCGCAGGATGTAGAGCGTCAGGTCGCTGGGAATCTGCTCGGGATGCGCGTCGAGGTAGGCGATCAATTCATCGGCGAGCGCGATGGTATTCCATTCGTAGCCGCCGTGAATTCCCGCCACGATCATGCGCTGGCGTTCTCCCTGTCCGAAAGTGTAGACTTCGATGGGACGGCCTGAGACCGACAATCCAATGATGGTCGCGCGCCGCCCGGAGGTCAACAGGAACGGGGTGGGCGTGACGCCTTGGATGGGCGTGGCCAGCGGGTTACGCGTGATGGTCGGCAGGTAGTACGGGGTCGGTGGGGATGTGAAAATTGGGTTGGCGCGCGGGGACTCGGCGGAGGCTGGGGGGACAAACGCGGCTTGCACGGGCTGTTGGCTGACGTTAAAGACAACCACCGCCAAAACGATCAGCAGGCCGATGATATTGATGCCCCAGATCAGCGCGACGAGGCCGGAGGCAGGTTGGCGCTTTGGCATTACTTTGTTTTCCCGGCTGTGAGGCGCAACCAATTCAAGGCCATGTTGCCTGCCCAGCGCGGCGAATAATTGGGCGGACCGCCGTAGGTGAGGCGCTGGGATTTTTCCCCTTTGGGTGTGACCAGGTGCAGTTCGATGGCCTGTTCGGATTCGGAACGGAACAACGCGACGCCGAGGGTTGCCTTCGCCCCGCTTCTTTCGCGGAGCTCGCGCGTGCGCGCCGCCAACTCCCCGGGCTGGAGCGCCGCCGATTCGACCGCGACCAGGTTGGCGGGCTGGGCGGCCGATAGTCCGCGCGCCAACTGCCCGTCGAGGCCCGATTCGAGCGCGGCCACGTTCCAGCCGCGCGCCGCGGCCGCCTCCAGTGCGGCGCGTTCCAGCGTCTCTTCGTCCACCCCGAAGACGGCGTTCCCCAGCCGGGCGCGGATGGCCGTCTCCACTTCGGCAATCAACCGGTCGGCTTCGTTTTCGTTTTTGGCCTTGGCTGCGAGGCGGATGTCCACCAAGCCCGCGTGCGCGGCCAGGCCGACGGTGGGGTTGGCGAGCCTCTCGAATTCGCCGACCTGTTCGTCAATGGCGGCTTCGCCCATGCCCGAGGTGTGGAGCAGGCGGACTTTGATGATCTCGTTCAGGTTGAATTTTTTTTGCAGGTAGGGGACAACCGAGCGATGGAAGATGGTTTCCATTTCCTGCGGCACGCCGGGCAGGGAGATGATCACTCTTCCCCCCTCTCCCGTACTCGGGAGCCCCGCAGGGGTGCTTCGCGAAGGGGCCGGGGGTGAGGGCGTTTCCACAATGAACGACGGCGCGCTGCCGACCGGGTTTTCGATGGCGATGGCGCCGCGCGGGACCATGGCCTGCCGCTTCTGGTTTTCGCCGGGGACGCGGCCATAGCGCGCGATGACGGTTTTGACCTGTTCCCAAAGTTCTTCGCGGAACTCGGTCTCCACGCCCAGGGCGCGCGCCACCGCCTCACGCGTCGGGTCGTCCACGGTGGGACCCAGCCCGCCGGTGGTGAGGATGATATCCGTGCGGCGCATGGAATCCTGGATGGCTTCTGCGATGCGCTGGGCGTTGTCGCCGATGGTGATGGTGCGGAACAAATCCACGCCCAGCCCGCGCAAACCGCGCGCCAAAAAGCGCGTGTTGGTATCCACAATTTCACCGAGCAAAATTTCGGTGCCGATGGTGATGATCTCAGCCGAGGGCATGGGTTACGGATAAATGGGGGCGAATTCGAGCCCGCGTACCTGGTAGATGACGACATTGGGCGCGGCGCAATCTCCCAGCGGGGAGCAGGTCAGCGTGCCGCTCAATCCTTGAAAACCATTCGTTGCAAACAGCGCGGCGCGCAGATTTTGGCGCGGGATGTAAATATCCCTGCCTGTGGTCTTTGCCGTTGATTCTATGGCATCGAACAGCATCATGGCCGCGTCATAGGCCTGCGCGGCGTAGACGGCAATCGGTTTTTCGCCGTAGCGGGCTTCATACTTTTCATAAAACGAGGCGTCAATTTTCAGCACCGATGGGCCTGAAAGATACATACCTTCCGAGAACTTTTTGGTTTGAGAGACGAAATCCTTGCTGAGCAGGCCGTCGGAACTGATCAGCGCGACGTTCGCCATCCCCGCGTGCGCGGCCTCGCGGGTTATCGCCACGCCGTCAACCGTGTAGACCGGATAATACAGGACTTCGGGCGCCAACCGGCTGATGGCTTTGAGCGCGTCTGCTGGGTTGGTTCCGCTCGTCAACAAGTATTGTTCCACGCATTTTCCGCCCAGCGCCTCGAAGACGGAACAGGCTTCCGCCTGCAACTCGTTTGCATAAGAGCCTCCATCGTGGATGGTTGCCATCGTCCGCGCGCCCAGCGCCTCGTAAGCGAACTTCGCCACCATGCTGGCCTGGCTTTTATCGTTCTGGATCGTGCGCAGGAAACCCGCCTGGTGACTTTTTTCCGAGGTCAACGAAGCCGCCGTGCTGGACGGGGAGATCAACACCATGCCCGCCTCGGTCAGTATCTTGGCGGCGGGCTCGGAGGCTCCCGAACAAGTGGCGCCGATCACGCCCAATATCTTGGGATTCTGCGCCAGGCGTTCCGCGGCCGCCTGTCCGCCTTCCGGGGAACACTGGTCATCCTCCTGGATCAGTTCAATGGGATGGTTCAACAATTTTCCGCGGTCCGCAATCGCGAGTTCCACGCCGCGCAGGGCGTCAATCCCGTATGGCGCATCCGGGCCGCTCAACGTCAGGGCCACCGCGATGGTGATGGATTCCCCGGAGCCGACCGTGACGCAACTGAGCGGGTCGGAGCAATCGAACTTTTGGCCGCAGGCGGTCAACCACAGGCTGGCAATCAGGACAAGCAGGGTGATGCGTTTCATGCGATACTCCTCCATCGAAGTTTAGGACTTGTGTAAAAATAAGTTCCGTGTTTCCGTCAGCAGTTGGACTGCTGAC
>CAYJLS010000177.1:0-3582 GCA_964371065.1 uncultured Anaerolineaceae bacterium
CAGGTGATGGCATCGAACTGGCGCTTCAAGTCGAAGTTGGTCATGTCGCCCCGCCGAAAACGGATGGCGGGATATTTCCTGCGCGCAACCGACAACATCTTTGTGTCCAGGTCCAGTCCCTCGACCTGATAAAACCGACTCAGCGAATTGGCGTGCATCCCCGTCCCACAGGCCACATCCAACAGGCGATTCCCGTCCGATTTTTTATGCGCCTGAATGAACCCGCGCACTTTCTCTGCCTCGGCAGAATAATCCTTGCCCATGACCGCATAAATCTCATCGTAGTATTTTGCAGATTTTGAAAACATATTGCATCCATTCGTTCACTGATGACTGATTACTGATGACTGATCACTGATTACTGATTACCATTTACCAATTACCAATTACCAATCACCGCGCATTCAACACTTCCGCCAAATGCACCGCCCTCTGACTTTTCCCCTGCCGATGCAACCCGCCCGCGATGTGCATGAGACAACCCGCGTCGGGGATCACCAGCGTGGGGGACTGACTTGCTTCCAGATTTTCGGTTTTCTTCAATAGCATCTCTTTCGAGACTTCGGGATGCACCACCGAAAAAATCCCGCCGAAGCCGCAGCACTCGTCCGCGTGGGGGAGTTCGACGATCTGCGCGCCTTTCACCGCGGCGAGTAACGCGCGCGGCTGGCGGTCAACGCCCAAGCCGCGTGACAGGTGACAGGAGGGATGATACGTCAGCACGCCGTCCCAGCGCGCGCCCACATCGGTAACGCCCAACACATCCACGAGATATTCGCTGAACTCAAACGTCCGCGCCGCCAGGGATTTTGCGCGTGCCAGCCAGGCGGGATCGTCCGCGAACAATTCGGGGTAGTTGACGCGTAGCATGTGGACGCACGACCCCGAAGGCGAAACCACATCGCAGACTTCCGAAGTCTCCAAAGACTTCGGAAGTCTCTCGAACGTTTCGATCATGTGTTCCGCGATTTGGCGCGCGTCCGCCCGAAGTCCCGCGTTGAACGAGGGCTGTCCGCAACACGTCTGGTCGGGCGGAAAGTCAACGGAAACGCCGAGGCGGGAGAAAATGTCGAGGATGGCCTCACCCACTTCGGGGTAGAAAGTGTCAACGAGGCAGGTCGCGAAGAGTTGGATGGTCGGCATGTCCCCATTCTACCGTAGACAGGGGAACAGGTACACAGGTAAACATGGAACACGTGTTACGCAACACGCAACACGCAATACGCAACTCATTCTCTTTCCCTCGCCAAAATTTTATCTGGTATCATTCCCGCCATGACCAAATTCCTGACTCACATCCCCAACGGATTCGACCTGCCGCGCCGCATCGCGCGCCTCGGCGAACTGGCCTACAACCTGTGGTGGACGTGGAACCCCGACGCCACGCGCCTGTTTGCCCGCCTCGATTACGACCTGTGGGAGGCGTTGGCGCACAACCCGATTTTGATGTTGCGACAGGTGGGGCGCTCTGCCTTGAACGCCGCCGCGCAGAACAAGGATTATCTGGCGATGTACGACCGCGTCTTTTCGGACTTCGACCTGTACCTGTCCGAAAAAATGACCTGGGCGATGAGCGCCCATCCCGAACTCGCCGGACGCCCCGTCGCCTACTTCTCGATGGAGTACGGCCTGCACGAGACCCTGCCCATTTATTCGGGCGGCCTGGGCGTGCTGGCAGGCGATCACCTCAAGGAAGCCTCCGACCTCGGCCTGCCGCTGGTGGGCGTCGGCTTCCTCTACCTGCAAGGTTACTTCTCCCAGCACATCAGCGAAGACGGCTGGCAGGAAGCCATCAACCATCCCATCAACATTGACGAACATCCCTTCCTGCCCGTGACGACGGACGACGGTTCGCGCGCGACAGTCCTGGTGGAGTTCCCGGACCGGGCCGTTACCCTGCAACTGTGGGAAGTGCGCGTCGGACGCGTCCCGCTCTACCTGCTGGACTCCAACGTGGATGGCAACAGCGAAGCCGACCGTTCCCTGACCGCGCGTCTGTATTGGAGCGACCTGAACTTCCGCGTCGCGCAGGAAGTTTTGCTCGGTGTCGGCGGCGTGCGCGCTTTGCGCGGACTGGGATACAACCCCTCCGTCTGGCACATGAACGAAGGACACGCCGCGTTCTTGACCCTGGAGCGGGCGCGCGAACTTGTGGCGTCGGGCCGTGCCTTCGCGGACGCACTCGATCAGACGCGCGCCTCCAACATATTTACGACTCACACGCCCGTCCCGGCGGGCAACGATGAATTTCCCCTCTGGCTGATTGACAAGCACCTCGCCGCGCTGTGGCCCGAACTCGGCATCACGCGCGACCAGTTTGTAGACCTGGCGCGCCACCAGCAACCCTGGGGCGAGACCTTCAGCATGGGCATTTTGGCGCTTCGCCTGGCGCAGGGGCGCAACGCGGTCAGCGAATTGCACGGACGCGTCTCGCGCCGCATGTGGAATTTCCTCTGGCCTGAGCGCGCCGAAGAGAACGTGCCGATCACGCATGTGACCAACGGCGTCCACACCGCCAACTGGATCGCGCGCCGCATGCGCCTGCTGTTCGACCAACATCTCGGCGCGGACTGGCTGGCGCGCCTTGACGACCCCGACCTGTGGGCCAAAGTGGACGACATCCCTGATAAGGAATTTTGGGAAGTCCGCCTACACTTGAAACGCAAGCTGGCCTTTTACCTGCGGGAGCGCGCCCGCGTCCAGTGGCTGGAGGACGGCGTGCATCCCGTGCAGGTGGTGGCCGCGGGTGTGTTGATCAATCCCTACGCGCTGACCATCGGATTCGCGCGCCGCTTCGCCACCTACAAACGCGCGGGTCTCATCCTGGACGATGTGGAGCGCCTGCTGGGGTTAATCAACCAGCCGAACATGCCCGTCCAGATCATCTTCGCGGGCAAGGCGCATCCCGCCGACGAACCGGGCAAGCAGATCATCCAGCAAATCTATCGCACCGTCAAAAAGGCCGAGACGGGTGGGCGGCTGGTCTTCCTCGAAGATTACGACATGAACCTGGCGCGCTATCTTGTCCAGGGCGTGGACGTTTGGCTAAACACGCCGCGCCGCCCGATGGAAGCCAGCGGCACTTCCGGGATGAAGGCGGCCATCAACGGCGCGCTCAACTTCTCCGTGCTGGACGGTTGGTGGCGCGAAGCCTACAATGGTCAGAACGGCTGGGCCATCGGCGAGGACGCCGAACTGGACGCGCAAATCCAGGATGAGGCCGACGCCGAGAGCCTGTATGCGACTCTCGAAAACGAGATCATCCCGCTTTACCACGAGCGCGGCGCGGACAGCATTCCGCACGAATGGATCGCGCACGCCAAGAACGCGGTGCAGACCATCACACCGCAGTTCAGCACGCGCCGCATGGTCAAGGAATACGTGGAACGGTTGTACCTGCCCGCATTGCAATCGGGTGTGGTGGAAAAGCCCAAAAAGACGCGAAAGAAATAAATTGATTCAGACGATTAAAATCGTCGCTACGTGACCCGAATCCCACCCCATGTAGTAACGACTTCAGTCGTTTTGGGCGATTGAAATCGCCACTACGTAGTAACGACTTTAGTCGTTGTTGCCGTTCGG
>CAYJLS010000177.1:3682-7847 GCA_964371065.1 uncultured Anaerolineaceae bacterium
GGGCGATTGAAATCGCCACTACGTAGTAACGACTTTAGTCGTTGTTGCCGTTCGGACGATTGAAATCGTCACTACATGGCATAAACCTCATGGACATCCTCCTCTCTCCCTCTGCCTGGCTGGCCGCGCTGTGGATCTTTTCCCTGCGCGTCAGCGATATGACCCTCGACACCCTGCGCCTGCTGTTCGTGGTGCGCGGACGCAAAGGCATCGCCTGGATTTTAGGATTCTTCCAGTCGGTCATCTTTGTGGTGGCCATCACCAGCGTGCTGAGCCACCTCGATAATCCGCTCAACTTCGTGGGCTACGCGGCGGGATTTGCCACCGGCAACGTGGTCGGCATGTGGATCGAGGAACGGCTGGCGGTGGGGCATCTGCGCTTGAACATCATCAGCCCGACGCGCGGCGCGTCCGTGGCGACTGCCTTGCGCGAAGCCAGTTTCGCTGTGACCGAGATTCCCGCGCGCGGACGGGACGGAATGGTGGCGCTGTTGAGCGTCAGCGTGTACCGCAAGGACGCGGCACGCGCCGAGCAGGTGGTGCGCGAGGCTGACCCCGAGGCGTTTATGACCGCCGAGGATGTCCGTCCCATGCGGCGCGGCTTCTGGCGGGCGTAATGATTTACGATTGCCGATTTACGATTACCGATTTACGATTACCGATTTTCAGTAAACCGCGATTTTGATTCCAACTACTTCTAATCACCCGTCATTGCGAGCGTTCTGTGCGAAGCAATCTCCTCCACGATGAGGGGATTGCTTCGTCGGGAAGAGCACCCTCCTCGCAATGACGAAACGAGTGTAACCATGTTTTCAACCCCCCTCCCCGAAATTGACGTGCAAGCGCTGGCGGAAAAATTACAATCGAACGAGGAGTTTGTCCTGCTGGATGTGCGCGAGGGATGGGAGTTGGAGCGCGCCAGGATCGCGGATAAACGCCTGGCGCACGCGCCGCTGAGTCAACTGTCAGCGGGGGAAACGCCAGTTTTGCCGCGCCCCGCGCGAGGTCAGGAGCGGAGCGTGTACGTTATCTGCCATCATGGCGTCCGTAGCGCGAACGTCACGCGCTGGCTGTCCGCGCAGGGCTGGAGGAACGTCTTCAGTGTGCGCGGCGGGATTGACGAGTACGCGCGGAAGATTGATCAATCGGTGGGGATGTACTAACAAAAAACCAGGCTTCTTCAAGTAAGCCTGGTTTTTTGCCTATTTGAACACGAACTTCCCGTTCCTGTAAAACAACTCGCCGTCCACGAGGATTTCGGAGTCGGTTCGCAGGTCGCAGATGAAGTCCCAGTGGATACTGCTTTTGTTTTTGGAACCCGTTTCGGGATAACCCGCGCCGAGCGCCATGTGGAAGGAGCCGCCGATCTTTTCGTCGAACAGGATCTGGCCGGTGAATTTGTTGATCTCGAAATTGGTGCCGATGGCGAACTCGCCCAGGTAACGCGCACCCGCATCGCTTTCGACCATTTTCATCAGATATTCCTGATTCTTGACGGCCGAGACCTGGGTGATGCGCCCGTTGCTGAAGGTGAGTTCCGCGCCTTCGACGGCTACGCCGCCGTAGATGGCGGGATAGGTGAAGCGCACCCAGCCGTTGGCGGATTCTTCCACCGGGCCGGTGTAGATTTCGCCGTCGGGCATGTTGTGCGTGCCGCAGGAGTTCATAAACTTGCGGCCTTTGACCGAGAGGCTCAGGTCCACATTTGGGCCGCGCAGGACAACCTGGTTTTTGCCTTCCATCCATTGGATGGACTTTTCGTGTTCCTTTTCCACTTTGCGCCAGAAGGCGACGGGATCGTCTTCATGAACGTGGCAGGCGCGGAAGACAAAGTCTTCGTATTGCTCGAAACTCATCTCCGCATCCTGGGCGTAGGCTTCGGTGGGATAAAGCGTGGTGACCCATTTGAACGCGCCCTCCGCGCCGCGTCGTATTTGCGCCTCGGTGATCAGGCCGGTGGCGCGGCCGCGTCGTTGGGCGCGCGAAGCGTCAATGGCGGTGGTGGCGCGCGTGTTCGTGGCCGAGTGGATGCGGATGCGGCTTTCGAACTGGTCGTAGGCCAGTTTTTGCAGGGGCGGCACGAAGTCCAGTTGGGCATCGTTGCCGTGCATTAACAGCAGGTTTTCCTGTCCGGGGAAGAACGTCTCGGGCAGTTGCAGGAGTGGGACGGGATGTCCGCCCGCCTCCAGCGTTTTGAGGTAGATTTCCCGTACCAGCGGTTCGGCGGCGGTGGTCGCTTCGATCAGGACGCGGTCACCGGGTTGGATGCGGGTGCAGTATTCCACCAGAATTTTTGCGAATTTTTCGACACGAGGATCAGCCACGCGGTTCTCCTGGGCGTTAAGATGGTTTGATTATATCATTGCCTGCGTGGGCTTTGTCTGCAAAATTCAGTAACTTTTGTCATGTTCGTTTTTGCCAAAAGTGGATATGATTGGGGTGAATTTGTGCTTTGATTGGTATGGAGTAGAAAATGATCCTCTCAACAAAATCAACCACCGTCTGGGCAGAAGTGGACGAAAGCGGACGCCTCATCCTTCCGCCCGAAATTGCCGAGCAGTACGGGCTGAATCCTGGCTCCCGAGTTCGTCTCGACGAAGGCCATAATTTTGTGCGGATGCATCGTCCCATCACACAGTTGACCAAAGTCTACATCGAGCCGACCGTGGCCTGCAATCTCGATTGCATCACCTGCTTCCGCAATGCGTGGGATCAACCTATCGGTCGCATGACCGATGCAACGTTCGAAAGCATCCTCAACGGCTTGAAACAAATGGATCCCATCCCCAGCGTGTACTTCGGCGGCATCGGCGAACCGCTCTTCCATCCCAAGACCATCGAATGGATTCGGCGCGTCAAGGAACTTGGCGTTAAAGTTGAACTCATCACCAATGGCACAACCCTCACCGAACAGAAATCTCGTGAACTGATTGACACAGGCCTGGATGTGTTGTGGGTTTCCCTGGATGGCGCGGCCCCCGAAACGTACGCCGATATCCGCATCGGCGCGGAACTTCCCACTATTTTGAATAACCTGAAACGCTTGAGTAAAATGCGGAAGGCCAGCCATTATCCAATCCCTGAAATTGGCATTGCCTTTGTGGCGATGAAACGCAATATTGCCGACCTCCCCGAAGTTATAAAGATCGGAAAAACTCTGCGCGCCAAATATTTTTCGGTCAGCAACCTCCAGCCTGCCACGATGGAGATGCAAGCCGACCGCCTCTACAACCGCGTCACGCGCGACATCGCCTATCTGCAAGCCCCGCATCTCCCGCGCCTCAGCCTCCCCAAAATGGACTTTGATGAAAACACTCGCGACGCCCTTTTCGATGTCTTCAACAGCCAGTTGAACATCAGCTATGCAGGCAACAACTGGGGCGGCGCAAACGACGTGTGTAACTTCGTCGAGAACGGCACGATGTCCATCGCGTGGACGGGCGACGTCAGTCCGTGCTGGCCGCTGATGCACACGCACATGAGTTACCTGCACGACAAGCCGCGCCTCTCCAAAAAACACATCATCGGGAATGTGACTCAACGCTCCCTCCCGGACCTCTGGCTGGATCCCGATTATCTGGCCTATCGCGAACGCCTGCACAACTTCGCTTTCGCCCCCTGCACTTTCTGCGGCGGCTGTGACCTCTCCGAGACCAATGCAGAAGACTGCCTCGGTAATGTCATCGCTCCCGTCTGCGGAGGTTGTCTCTGGGCGCAGGGGATCATTCAGTGCCCGTGATCCCGTCTCTTTTTGGTATACTCCCGCGAGGAGAGAAGGAGACTTTATGAAGGTAAATTTTTACGCCACACTGCGCGCCGTTGTCGGAAAGAAAACCATCGAAGTGAGTTTAAGCCCGAACGCAACCGCGCGTGATCTGGTCGAAGTCATTGTTACAGATTATCCATCCATGCGAACTGAACTGCTCGACGCAAATAACGAATTCCAAAGTCACATGAAATTTTTTATCAATGGCCGTGAGGCGATTTATCTCGAAGATAAGATGAACACCGTTATCCAACCCGACGACAAGGTGGATATCTTTCCTCCTGTTGGCGGCGGATAGCGCCAATCGGCAATTTGCGCCACAAACAGCATGCAAATTCTGGTTCACGAAATGCGCGGCATCCCCTATTTTCTGCTCAAGGAATATTTGCAGGAAATGGG
>CAYJLS010000178.1:0-6314 GCA_964371065.1 uncultured Anaerolineaceae bacterium
GCCAGCCGTTCGAGGATTTTGGGGTATTCGAGGACGGAAAGGGTTTTGGAGTCCATGACGGGGGAATTATAACCACAGATGCAAGGGATGAATGGGATGAATAAAAAGGGGACTTCTGTCCGCCCACGAATCAGTCCGATTCTAGTTTTATCGCCACAGGCAACGCCGCCCGCGCCCACTCGCTGAGTCGACGTCCCTCGCGCCAGCTTTGATATTTGGCGGCCAGAATCCGCCGCACCTGTGACTCTTCCTCCCCTTCCAGCGTGAAGCGCGCCTGACCTGTGAAATGGCGCTTCGCGATCCGCACCTTGACCTGTGGCTGGGCGCGCATATTCTTCACCCAATCGGACTTATCCCCGCCGCCTGAAAGCAGGTAAATGATATTGCCGCGCGCGCCAAACCAGATCTCGATCTCGTGCGGTTTGCCTGTGACGCGTCCCGTAGTGGTGACGTAGCAATAATCCTCGCCAGCGAGTTTTAAAAGGATGGCAGTTACATCTGCAGATGGGGTCTTGTTCATAATAGATATTGTACATTAGTGTGTAGGTTGTGTTTCAAAAGTAACCTGCTGTGGGATGCTTTTTCGCACTTCCGGGTTTTCCTGAATCCCGCGGCTCTGTGATATACTCCCGCCGCTCCGAAAAAAGAGCGCAACGCTTCTGGGAAATTGTTTTGATCACTCTGAATGATAGCCCGACGCACCACTGTCGGGCTTTTTTGTTGGGCAGGCAAATCTGAAAAGAAAAGCCTGGTTTGCAAGAAGGTAGTTAGTCGGAGTCATCGGAACGTCCCAATTTATCCGTCATTGCGAGGGCGTACTCGCCCGAAGCAATCTCCTCGTTGACGCGGGGATTGCTTCGTCAGGAAAAACGCCCTCCTCGCAATGACGAAAAAAGGAAAAGATGACAACCGACTTCACTTCTTTAAACCTGCGCGAGGAACTCGTGCAGACCGTCACTGCGCTTGGGTACACCGAGCCGACCGCCATCCAGGCCGCCATGATCCCCGTCATGCTCACCGGCGCGGACGTGATCGGCCAGGCGCAAACCGGCACCGGCAAGACCGCCGCCTTCGCCCTCCCCATCCTCCAAAACTTTCAATCCAACCGCAAACCGCAGGCGCTCGTCCTCGCGCCCACGCGCGAACTCGCGCTCCAGGTGGCCGAAGCCATGCTCGCCTATGGCCGCCTGCTCAAAGTGCGCGTCCTGCCCGTCTACGGCGGGCAACCGTACGCCCCGCAGATCAGCCAACTCAAACGCGGCGTAGACATCGTGGTCGGCACGCCCGGCCGCTTGATGGACCTGATGGAACGCAAAGTGCTCGACCTGAGCGACGTGAAAACCGTCGTGCTCGACGAAGCCGACGAGATGCTCAACATGGGCTTCATCGAATCGGTCGAAGCGATTTTGTCCGCGACGCCGAACGAGCGGCAGACCGCCCTCTTCAGCGCGACCCTGCCCGTGCGCATCCGCAAACTGGCGGAACGCTTCATGCGCGACCCGCAAGCGGTTTCCGTTAAACGCGAGACGATGACCGTCCAGGCCACCGAACAGCGCTACTACCTCGTCCACGAATCGGACAAGTTGAACGCGCTGACGAATCTCTTCGAAATGGAACCGATCACCAGCGCGCTGGTCTTCGCCCGCACGCGCGCCGAGACGACGCGTCTTGCCAGCGAACTGTCCCTGCGCGGCTTCCCCTCCGAGGCGCTCAACGGCGATCTCGAACAGAACGCCCGCGAACGCATCCTCGGGCGCTTCCGCGCCAACACGCTCAAAGTTCTCGTCGCCACCGACGTGGCGGCGCGCGGCCTCGACATTGACGACATCTCGCACGTCATCAACTTCCAACTGCCAGACGATCCCGAAGTCTACGTCCACCGCATCGGGCGGACGGGGCGCGCCGGCAAGACGGGCATTGCCATGTCTTTCTTCACCCCGCGCGAAAAGCACCGCCTGCGCGACATCGAAGGCTTCACCAAGCAGAAACTCACGCTGGCAAAACTTCCCACCCAGGAAGATATTTTCAAACGCCGCGAGGAGCAGGTGCTGGAGCAGATGAAAGTCTGGCTGGCGCGCGGACGGTCCAAGCGCGAACGCGCCATGGTGGAGCAGTTGGCCGCCGAGGGACACGATGTTCTTGACATCGCCGCCGCCGCGCTGAAACTGGCGCGCGCGGGCGAGAAGCAACGTCCCGTCGCGGAAGTTGTCGCAGTGGCGGAGACGCGCTACGAGCCGCGCGAACGCGAATTCGGGCGCGGCCGCTCACAGGTCCGCGGGCGAATCGACGCCTCCAGCCGCGACTCGTCCTCCGGCAGAGTCTCGCACGAGGCAGGCATGATCCGCATGAAGATGAGCACGGGCAAATATCACGGCGTGCGCCCGAACGATGTGGTCGGCATGATCGCCTATCACGCCGACATCCCCGGCAACACCATCGGCAAGATCCGCATCGAAGACAAGCACACGCTGGTGGACATCCCCGAACAATTTGTGGAAAAGGTACTCGCCAAAAACGGCGACTACCGCATCGGCAAACATAAGTTCGCGCTCGAAAGGGCGTAAGGCGAGATAATATCTCGCCCCTACAAAAAACAGCCCCCGAAAATTCGGGGGCTGTTTTTGTCCATCGTCATTGCGAGAGCGGTGCTTTTCACTCGAAGCAATCTCCTCATTGACGATGGGATTGCTTCGGGACACTTGCCCTGGCGGGCAGCGCCAGGGAGAACACCCTCGCAATGACGGCTTCGTATTGTTTTCAGTTTTACGCCATGACTCACTTGACAGTTGTTCCATTTGCGTTTATCCTTTCGAATAAGTTTTTCCTTATCTGAAAATGCAAAACATCCAACCCATCCAATCCTTTGACCAGATCAAGCTCCTGGCGGACTCCCGCCGCATGGACATTCTGCGCCTGCTGATGGCTTCCCCCGCCACGCTCACGCAACTGGCGCGGACCTTGAATCAGTCGCCGGCATGGATTCGTCACCACATCCTCGCTTTGCAATCCGCGCACCTGATCGAGATCGCCGAAGTCCGCCGGACGGGCAAAGTGACCGAGAAGTTTTACCGCGCCAAAGCGGGCGCGTTACTGTTGCAGGAGATCGTCCTGCCGAAGAGCGGAAAACCATCCGTCATCTTTTCGGGCAGTCACGACCTGGCGCTGGAAGGCATCGCCGAACATCTGGCGAAACACGTCACCCTGCTTGGTCTCTCCGTCGGTTCGCTGGATGGACTGGTGAACCTTCGCCAGGGATTGTGCCAAATCTCCGGCTCGCACCTGCTGGACGAAAGCGGCGAATACAACACGCCGTTCGTGCGTCACCTGTTCCCCGACCGCGATATTGAAATCGTCACCCTCGCCTACCGCACACAGGGACTGTTGCTCCCCGCAGGCAATCCCAAATCCATCCGAAAGATTGCAGATATCGCGCGCGCCGATGTCCGCTTTGTGAATCGCAACGCGGGGTCGGGCACACGCCTCTGGCTGGACGCGGAGTTGCGCCGACTCCACCTTCCCGCGGAAAATGTCAAAGGCTACGGTACGGTCGTGAAGACTCACACCGAAGCCGCCGCGCTGGTCGCATCGAATAAAGCGGACGTTTCGCTTGGTCTGCAAGCCGCCGCGCACCAGCATGGACTGGATTTCATCCCGCTCTTTGAAGAACGCTACGACCTCGTCTTGCCGCGCGAAAACGAATCCACACTTTCGCCCCTGCTCGATTATTTGCAGACTGCGGCCTTTCGCACCGAACTCAACTCGCTGACGGGCTACAACTCCGCCCACAGCGGTGAGCAAATTTTGTAGCGTACAAGGAGACATCATGAAACGCGTTATCCCCATCCTCTTTCTGCTGGCTTTGCTGGTCAGCGCCTGCGTCCCCGCGACGCCCATCGCGACGGAACTGCCCGCTACCGAACCGCCGACTGTTGTTCCAACCGCGGTCCCGCCCACTGAGACGCCTGTCCCCGCGCCCGCCAACCCGAACATCATCCTTGCCACCACCACGTCCACGCAGGACTCGGGTCTGCTCGACGTGTTGATCCCGCTCTTCGAAGCGCAGACCGGCTACAAGGTCCAGACCGTGGCGGTTGGAACGGGCGCGGCGCTCAAGATGGGCGAGGAAGGCAATGCGGATGTCCTGCTCGTACATGCCCCAGCCTCGGAAGTCGCATTGATGGAAGCCGGTTGGGGTAAGGATCGCTTCCTGGTCATGCACAATGACTTCATCATTGTCGGTCCCGCCGCTGACCCGGCTGGCATCAAAGGCGCGGCCACTGCGGCCGAGGCTTTCCAAAAGATCGCCGATGCGGGCGTCACATTCGTCTCGCGCGGCGATGACTCGGGCACGAACAAAATGGAAATCACCCTGTGGAGCAAGACCACCGTCACCCCAAAAGGCCTGACCTGGTATGTTGAATCCGGCCAGGGGATGGGTCCCACACTCACCATTGCATCTGAAAAGACCGCCTACACTTTGACCGACCGGGCCACCTACCTTGCCACCAAGGCCAATCTGCAACTTGACATCCTTGTGGAAGGCGACCCATCCCTGCTCAATGTGTATCACGTCATCACGGTGAATCCCGACAAGTGGCCGAAAAGCAATTATGAAGGCGCACTGGCCTTCGCCAACTTCCTGATCGATCCTGCCACGCAGAAAGTCATTGGCGAATTCGGCCTGGATAAATTCGGACAGCCGCTGTTCTTCCCCGACGCCGACAAAACCGACGCCGACCTCGGCTTGTAAGACGAAGTGTCCGTAAAGGTATAATTCAACCCGATACGAGGGGCGGCTCACAAGTCGCCCTTTTTCTGTCGGAGTTGAATGAAAAAACTTTTACCGGTCTTCCTGTTCCTGCTCGCTTCGTGCGCGCCGTCCACACCAACCAAAGAAATCCTGCTCGTCTCCACCACCTCCACGCAAGACTCCGGCTTGCTGGCTGTGCTCCTGCCTGCCTTTGAAGCGCAAAGCGGATATCGCGTCCGGCTGATCGCCACCGGTTCGGGACAGGCGCTCAAGATCGCCGAGCAGGGGAACGCGGACGTGATCCTCCTGCATTCCCCCGCCGCGGAAAAAGATTTCATGGCGAGCGGATATGGATTGGATCGCCACCTGGTGATGCACAACGACTTCGTGATTGTCGGCCCTGAATCCGACCCCGCCTCGGCTCACACGCGGACCTCCGCGGCGGATGCCGTTAAAGCGATTTTTGCCTCCGCCTCCACCTTCGTCTCGCGCGGCGACGACTCGGGGACGCACGTCAAGGAACTGGCTCTGTGGAAGACCGCGGGACTGGAACCGTTCCACCAACCCTGGTACATCGAAACGGGGCAGGGACAGGGCAACACACTGTCCATCGCTTCGGAAAAGGGCGCCTATGCGCTCGTTGACCGCGGCACCTTTCTCGCCTATCGCGCCAACCTGGATTTGGCAATTCTGTTTCAAGGCGATCCCATCCTCATCAACGTCTACCACGTCATCACGGTCAATCCCGAAAAATGGCCGGACGTGAATTTGAAAGGAGCGCAAGCCTTCGCAGACTTCGTCACCTCGCCTGCCGGCCAGCAGATTATCCGTGAGTTCGGCGTGGACCAGTTCGGCCAACCCCTGTTTTTTCCCGATGCGGACAAGACCGACGCGGATTTAGGTTTGTAACGTACACCTGTCTACGATTTATCATGAACGAAATTTTTCAGATCACCCTCCTCTCCCTGCAAGTCTCTACGATTGCAACCCTCACCAGCCTGCTCATCGGCCTGCCGTTCGGCACCTGGCTGGCGCTGGCAAATTTTCGCGGGCGCGCCTTCATCTTGAGCATCATCAACACGGGCATGGCATTGCCTCCCGTTGTGGTGGGACTGGTGGTGGCGATGACGTTGTGGCGGAGCGGTCCGCTCGGCGACTTGCGGCTGATCTACACACCCTGGGCCATCGTCATCGCGCAGACGGTCATCTCCGCGCCGGTGGTGACGGGACTGACCGCGGCCGCGCTGGCTTCGCTGGACCCGCGGCTGGGTCAGCAACTGCTCGGCCTCGGCGCCTCGCGCGGACAAATGATCTGGTTGCTGTGGCGGGAGGCGCGTCTCCCGCTGTTGGCCGCGCTCATGGCCGGGTTCGGCTCCGTGATCTCGGAGGTGGGCGCGTCCATGATGGTGGGCGGAAACATCAAAGGCCAGACGCGCGTGCTCACCACCGCCATCGTGCTGGAGACATCCAAAGGCGAGTTCAACAGTGCGCTGGCGTTGAGCGCGTTGCTGCTGGTCATCACTTACCTGATCAACCTCGCGCTGACGTGGATCCAGCAAAAGGG
>CAYJLS010000178.1:6414-7645 GCA_964371065.1 uncultured Anaerolineaceae bacterium
TTACAAGTAACGCGGAACGAGCGCGTCGCTTTGGAGGTGGAGCGCCTCTCCATCCCGCGCGGTGAAACATTGGCGGTTGTGGGGCCAAACGGCGCAGGGAAGAGCACGCTCCTGCTGGCGCTAGCGCATCTGCTCCGCCCCGCGCGCGGCGAAATCCGCTTCGACGGAATCCCCCTGCGCGAATGGAACGATCTGGACTATCGCCGCAGGATCTCGTTCGTGTTCCAGTCCCCGTTGCTGATGGATATGACCGTGGAGCAAAACGTGGCGCTGGGACTCAAGTTCCGCGGCGCGGCGCGCGAGGAAGTCCGCGCGAGGGTGCAGGTGTGGATGAGCCGTTTGGGGATCGAATCGCTGTCGAAACGGCGGGCAGGCCAATTGTCCGGGGGCGAGGCGCAGAGGGTCAGCCTGGCGCGCGCGTTCGTCCTCGATCCCGAATTGCTCCTGCTGGATGAACCGTTCGCCGCGCTCGATCCGCCGACACACGCGAGCCTGCTGACGGACCTTTCGAGCCTGCTCGCAGAGGATCACCGCACGGCGGTTTTCGTCACGCATAACCTGAGGGAGGCCGCGCAGGTGGGACAGCGCGTGGCCGTGATCGTGGACGGGAAGTTGCGGCAAGTGGGGCCGGCGCGGCAGGTCAAGTCCCACCCTGCGGACGAGGCGGTGGCCGCGTTCCTGAAAGAGTTGCCGCATTAACGGCAACCCCCGCGATTTCTCGCGGGGGAGCCTTACGCCAACTCAGAGGGAGGAGAGAGAACCACAGGCTTTCGGCCTGTTGGTTGTACCATTGGGTCGTGGTCAGGATTGGTGCCGCACCATTTACAGACGTTCTTATCCAGCATGTTGCAGGCGGTGGCGTTGGAGCACCGGTGGGCGATCACGCGCGGAGGTTGTTCGGGCAGGTGCTCGGCCGGATAAACGACTTCCGCTTCGAGCGCGATCTCGTGACCAACGTACTCGCAATACTTGATCTTGTCAATTTGCCAGGTTCGGTACGCCATGTCAGCCTCCTGACTACTTCTATAGTTTACGGGATGGGGGAGAAAAACTCCAGTGCGCAGCATACGGAGTACCTATGACACGCGTCATAAATCGGTCTGACGATTGGCTTGTTTTTTGGATGACATCTCTCGCCTTTGTCCGGTTTAAAGAAGCGCATTTCGCGGAGGAGGATGAATCGCTTCGCCACCCTATCTGGATTTTTCGCCCAAGTCCAGTTTGCGCTTAG
>CAYJLS010000179.1:0-7584 GCA_964371065.1 uncultured Anaerolineaceae bacterium
CGTCGGGATTTGTGCGGGGGGAGGGTGGGTAACTGCCCTCCCTACCGCGACGACGGACACGGATAAACACGGATTTTTTAAAGGTTTTTCCGTGAGATTCCGTGAAATCCGTGCAATCCGTGTACAGAATCACGGCAAATCCCAGAGAGCCAAAAAAAATCACACGTAATGCAACGCCTCCGCGGGTTCGCGGTGCGAGGCTTCGCGGGCGGGAATGAAAGCGGCCAGCGTGGAAATGATGACCACGGTCGCGACACGCCACGGCATGTTTGTCAACCCAAGCGAGGGGTAGACGCGTCCACTAATGAGCGCCATGTATCCGGTAATGGTGCTGAAACTTCCGAAGTCCATCCCGACCTGGCCTGAGATGCCGTTGATCAGCAACCCGACGGCCACACCCGCGGCCGCGCCGACCAGGCCGATCAGCGCGCCTTCGAGGATGAAGAGGTAGGCGATCTGGCGCGGCTTGAGTCCCATCGCGCCGAGCAGGCCGATCTCGCGCGTCCGCTCGTAGACGGCCATCAGCAACAGGTTCAGGATGCCGATCGCCGCGATGGAGATGATGATGACGCCGAACACGTCCATCGCCGCGCCCTTGCTGTTGATGGCGGTCTCCAGTTCGGGATAATTTTTATTCCACGATTCAACCTCGTACCCGGGCAGGGCAGGGGCGAGCGCAGACACCACCTTGTCTTCCCCGCCCAATTGTTTGATGTTGACCTGAATTTCGGTAGACTGTCCGTCCAGGCCGAACAACGCCTGCGCCTCGGCCAGCGAAATGTAGGCGGTCTGCCGTTCGAGGCTGGGGATGCCGATGTCGTAAATGCCGACCACCGTCATCGTGCGCTGGCGGTTCTGCTTGTGGATGTCACTGCCGACCATCGTGATGCGGTCGCCGACTTTCACATCCATCACGTCCGCCATGCCGCGCCCGATCAGGATCACATCGCCGCCGTCCGCGGTCAGCCACTTACCCTCTTTGATGTTCTGCGCGATCAGGCTGAGAGGCTTGCCCGCGTCGTTTCCCTCTTTGATGAGCGCGGCCTCCGCGTCGGGGTCAATGCCGATGAGACTGACGCCGAAGGCACCCTCGCGATTGCTGAGCAGGCCGCCCGTCTGGATGCGACGCGTGGCCGAGATGACGTCGGGGTGTGCGAGCGCGGCTTGGACAACGGCCGCGTCATCCTTCAACGGGAGGAGCGGGTTGCTGTCCACTTTTTCGCGGTAGCCCGCCGCGTGGATTTGGATGTTGCCGCCCAGCACGCGGATGGCGTTCCCATAGATGGCGTTGTTGAAGCCATCTATGAGGCCGTCGTACCACATCATCAGTCCCAGGCTCAGGCTCATGGCGAGGAGGATGTTGATCGTCCGGCGGCGGTGCCGCCAGATGTTGCGCCATGCGAGGCGGAGATAGAGGGTCATTTTTGCGATTCCTTCCCGCTGATTATATGACTTTTCCCCCTTGACGGCGCGCTTAATCTGGGACGACATTCTTCCGATTCGGCCTACGCTTCTTTCTGGACCTTGGCCTGCTGAGGCCTCCACGAGCGGATTCTCCCCCCGAGCATTTTCAACACCAGTCCCGCGCGCCAAAACGCGACCGCGGCCATACCGTGCGCCAGCACCGCAAACAACGGCGGAGTCTGGTAGGTGTAATACGTCCAGCATTCGCGCGTCGTGCCCCACAGTTCAAGGTAGTAGCCAAGTCCCGCGCCCGCGACGAAGGTGAGAAACGCGTAGCGATAATTGGTTGGAGTCAGAATCAGGAAAACGCAGAGAAGCAGGGACAACCACGTGTAGGACTTGTCAAACGTCGGCGCGACAAAGACCAACATCAGAGTCAGAAATGAGATGAAAGTAAACCAGTAAAGCAATTTAATTAAGAAGGATTCCCCTTCGTGTTCCTTAGTGGCCTTTGTGTTTAAAAAAGAAAGAAACCTTGTTATCCGATCAATGGACAGACTCGCGATCGGCCAGGCAGGGATGATCCATAGCGGCGGGCGCTCGGCGGTGTAATAAAACCACAGGTTGGTCTGCGTGCCCCAACTCTCGATGGCCAGGCCGCCGCACACGCCCACGAAGACGATCAGCGCGTCCGTCCTGAGGTCCGCGCGGGCGACGATGGTCAGCGACATGAACGCGAACACGCCGAGCAACAGCCAGTCCATGGTGCGCCACCACGGACCGTTCCAATCTACGTAGGAAAGCACCTCTTTCGCCAGCGGCCACCAGATGTAAACGATCAGGAAGATGGTGACGAAAAATCCGCCGAGCAGGATGGATGAGTCGCGCGTCCAGATGCGCGGGCGGGGAGATTTGGACAAATCCATGCGGCGGATTATAGCCGCGATTTAAAACACTTCCAGCGTTCCTCTCCGCTTGGCCTGTACCTCAAACCATGCGAACAGGAAATATCCCAAGAGGCCGTAGAGCAGACCGATCCCCAGTTCCCCCCAAAGCAGGGACGAGACTTCTCCCAGCGCCGCCCCGCCGACCAGCAGGCGCGCCGCTGCAATTCCGCGCGTGAGGGGTAACGCCCAGGAAACGGCTTGCATGATCTGGGGGAACTTCACAACGGGGACATTCGCGCCGGAAAAGACCAACAACGCGAAATAGACAAAGTTGTTGATGAACATCACGTTGACCGTGATGAGACTCAGGCAACCCAACAGCAGACCCAGCGCGCAGGTGCTGAGGGTGGTGATGAAGATGACCAGGCCCAGCGCGGGCAGGCTGGTGTGGGACAGGTCCAGGCGGAACAGGAGCACGCCCCAGACAAAGGCGATGACCACGCCCAGCATCCCGTCGAGCACGTGCATGAAGGCGCGGCCAAAGAAGGTGACGATGCGGTTGGCGGGCGTGCCGAAGAGATAGGGCAGGGTCCCTGATTCGCGCTCGCCGCCCACGCTCATCGTCACGCCGAAGATGCCGCTGACCGCGGTGATCTGGATGGCGTTCCCGATAATGTAGAACGCGGCGTTTTCGGGGCTGGTGGCAAACGTGCCGAGATAAACGAAGAAGAACATCTGCGCCAGCGGCATGAAGATTTTCGAGGCGGCATAGGTCGCCGGGCGGAACCAGTGGAACAGGGCAACGTACGAAAGCAGAGCGCCCTGCCAGAAGAGACGGAGGTTGGAGGAGAGAGTTTTCAATGTTCAGCCCTCCCATCAATAACGGGAAAGAAATTAAACACGACGGACACCAAGTACACAAAGGGAGAAAAGGCGGCTGATTTTTTGAGCATTTCCTTTGTGGCCTTTGTGTACTTTGTGGTGAAAAATGGAGAACCCATCATTCCATTCCCAGGGTCGCGTCGGCGCGCGCTTTGTAGAGCATGAGTTTGAACAGGCGCGAGGCGATGAGCAGGTCAATGACCGAGAAGAGCAGCATCATGCCCCAGGCGAAGAGAGTCTCGTTAAACGGCGCGCCAGCCGTCGAGGTCCCGTGCAACGCGACCGCCGCCCAATAGGGCGGAAGGATGTACGAGACGGGAGTCGTCCAGCCGGGCAGGAGCGCGATCGGGAAGAGAAATCCGCTCAGGACATAGACGGGAAACTCCATCGCGTTTTGCCATTGGCGCACACCAGGATTCATCACGAAGATCGGCGCGATGACGAGACCAAAACTGATGAAGGCAATGATGGTGAAGAAGATGGAAACAATAAACAGGAGCGGCTGTTGTATGGAAAGCGAATAGCCGAACAACCACGCGGCAATAAAGTAACCAACGAACATCGAGATAAGCGATTGCACCACGTTCGCAAGATTCTTGCCGAAGATGATCACTTCGAACGGAGTGGGCAGGGCCACCAGCGACTCGAGCGTCCCCGACCAGCGCTCGGCGTTGATGCTGTTGCCCGAAACGAACAGCAGGCTCGACCACAAACCCGTCAGCCCGCTCCCGACCACCACGAACATGGCGTAATCCGAGCCTTTGTCAATCAACATCCAAAGCGCGAGCACGGCGATGATGATGGGCTGGAACAAAACCGCGAACAGGATGAACATGTCCGTCATCTGCTGGCGGACGGTCATTTCGGCAACGACGAGGATGGTGCGCCAATAGCGCAACAGGATTTTCGGGTTCACGCGTCGCCTCCCACCAGGCGGACGTAGGCGTCTTCGAGCGTTGGCTCGCGGACGACCACCCGCCCCACGCGTTGACCTTCGATGGCTCCCATGATGTCGGGGACGGCCTCCGCCCCGCGCGCCGTCTGGATGAGGAGGATCTGCTTTTGTTCCTGCTCCTCCACAGACAGCGCATCCACGAATGACAGGGCGCGCAATTTTTCCAGCATCTCATTGGGCAGACCAAAGGTCTCCAACTCCACCACGTTCAAGTCCTTGACATGGCTCTTGAGTCCGCCGGGCGTGTCGAGGGCGATGATGCGGCCGCGGTTGATGACGGCGATGCGGTCACACAGCGCATCCGCTTCGAACATGTAATGGGTGGTGAGCAGGATGGTCTTTTTCTCGGACTGCAAATCGAGGATCACCTGACGGAACTCGCGCGCGCCGACGGGGTCCAGCCCAAGCGTGGGTTCATCGAGGAAGAGGATGTCGGGATTGTGCAGGAGGGTGCGCGCCACGTGCAGGCGTTGCTTCATCCCGCGCGAGTAGCCGCTCACATATTCCTCCCCGCGCCCGTTCAGCCCGACCAATTCCAGTAAATAGGCAATGCGTTTTTTGGAGGCATCGGGGTCAATGCCGTACAGGCTGGCAAAATAACGCAGGTTGTCAATACCCGAAAGCCGCCAGTACAGCCCTCGCTCGCCGCCGAAGATGAACCCGATGCACTTGCGGACTTCGTCCGCCCGTTTGACCACGTCGAATCCTTTAACGGTGGCAAACCCACCCGTCGGGATGAGGAGCGTGGTGAGCATCTTGGTGACGGTCGTCTTGCCCGCTCCGTTGGGGCCGAGCAGTCCGAACAACTCGCCTTCCTGAATGTCAAAAGAGATATCGTCCACCGCGACGATCTCTTTGGTGGTGCGCTTGATGACGCCGATGTGGGATTTAAATACGCGGCGCAGATGCGATATTTCGATAGCGTTCATTCACTGCCTTTTAAAGTTAGATTCTTTACCGTACAACAATCAATCCACAGCGGCGGGCGTTCGGCGGCGTAATAGCGCCACAGGTTGGTTTGCGTGCCCCACGACTCGACGGCGAGACCGCCGAACATGCCCACGAAGACGATCAGCGCGTCGGTCTTCAAGTCCGCGCGGGCGACGATGGTCAGCGACATAAAGGCGAAGATGCCGAGGAAGACGCCGAGCAGGATGGATGAGTCGCGCGTCCAGATGCGCGGGCGGGGAGATTTGGAAAAATCCATGCGGCGGATTATAGCCGCGATTGCAAGTGGGTGTTACGTTCGCTGTTTAGTGTGGCGCCAGGAATTCACCAAGTACGAAGACGAGGGCAAACGCCCCAGGTAGCAGGGTCAGCCATACGAGCCACGAGCGTTCGTGTTGCCGCGTCACCGCGACCAGGCCGACGACCCCAGCCGCGAGTCCGCACAACAGCATGAAGATTCCGTAGAAGGGCAGTACCACCTGCCTCCACGGAGCATCGCTTGATGTGGGCATGAACACGAACGCGTTGATGATCCACATCGCCACGAACGCCGCGCCTAGCCAAACTGCCCACCAACCGAGCCGCGTGCTGGGCCGCCACTTGGATTGAACCGAATCGGTTTTCATTTCACATCTCCTGAATGGAACAGAGAGAGAACTCTCATCCAATCCCATATTCAGTATAAGACTTTTCCACTCGCGATTCAATTCCCAAATTCCCGCCCCTTAGAATTGACTTTTCCCCCCTCCTCGTCTAAACTACCTCCATGCTTGCACGCATCTACTCCTGCGCGGTGGTGGGACTCGAAGGCGTCATCGTCGAAGTCGAGACAGATACCACACAAGGTTTCCCCGGCATGGACATTGTCGGGCTTCCAGACGCGGCCGTGAAAGAAAGCGCGGCGCGTGTCCAGACCGCCATTCGCAACGCGGGCCTGCCCTACCCGCGCGAACGCATCGTAGTCAACCTGGCGCCCGCCTCCGTCCGCAAGGAAGGGCCGGCCTACGATCTGCCCATTGCCCTCGGCATCGTCATGATGGGGGGCAGTCTGAATCCCGATATTGTCAAAGACGCGCTCATCGTCGGCGAACTCTCGCTGGATGGGATCGTCCGCCACGCGCGCGGCATTTTGCCGATGGCCGCGAAGGCGCGCGCCGAAGGCTACAAGCGGATTTTCGTACCCCAGGCGGACGCGCCCGAAGCCGCGCTGATCCCCGACCTGGAAGTGATCCCGGTCAACACGCTCTCGGCTCTTTACGGACATCTGGCCGGGTTCCGCCAAATCGCGCCTCATCCTCCCCTCGAGGCGGATTCCGTTCCCCCCTCTGTGCTGACGGATTTCCGTGAGATCAAAGGACAGGATCACGTCAAGCGCGCGCTCGAAGTTGCGGCGGCAGGCGGACACAATGTTTTGATGGTCGGCCCGCCCGGCGCGGGGAAGACCCTGCTCGCGCGCGCCATGCCCGGCATCCTGCCCGAAATGTCCATTGACGAGGCGCTGGATGTGACGCGCGTCTACTCGGTGGCTGACGCGCTCCCGCCCGACATGCCGATGATCCGCACGCGGCCGTTCCGCGCCCCGCATCACACCATCTCGCACGCGGGATTGGTCGGTGGCGGGAACTGGCCCCAGCCCGGCGAGATTTCCCTCGCTCATCGCGGTGTTTTGTTTTTAGATGAACTGCCCGAATTCGGAACGCGCGTGCTCGAAGTCTTGCGCCAGCCCATCGAAGATAAAGTTGTCACCATCAGCCGCGCACGCGGCTCGCTGACCTTCCCCGCGAATTTCATGCTGGTCGCCGCGATGAACCCCTGTCCCTGTGGCTATTTCGGTGACTCGATCAAGCCCTGCACCTGCGCGCCCTCCATGGTGACCAAATATCAGAAACGAATCTCGGGTCCGATGCTCGACCGCATGGACATCCACATTGAAGTCCCGCGCGTGGATTACGAAAAATTGTCAAGCGACCGCCTCGGCGAATCCAGCGCGGACATCCGCGCGCGTGTCGAGTCGGCGCGGGCGAGACAACGCGTGCGGTTCGCGGAGGCGGTTAACGTAGTCAGCAACTCCGATATGCGCGTGGCCGAAGTGCGTCAATTCTGCAAGTTGGACGAGACCAGTGAAAGTCTCGTGCGCGCCGCGATGAGTCAGTTGCAGTTGTCTGCACGCGCCTATCACCGCATCCTGAAATTGTCGCGCACCATCGCGGACTTGGCGGGGAGCGACGCGATCCAGTCCGTGCATCTGGCGGAGGCGTTGCAATACCGTCCGAAGATCATGATGGGATAATTGATATGTTGATGCATTCTTTTCAGGACTTTCCCCTTTACGGAGTCTGAAATCGCCTGACTTCTTCGCAAAATCAGGAGATTTTGGTAAGAATTAAACAATCCCCGTTGAGGGGACCGAAACTATTCGGCGCGTTGAGTTTGAGCATACTGGCGTTTGAACTGCTGTCTGTTTTCCAAAATGCCTTCAGTACGTTGGTGTGATATTGCCATATTGCC
>CAYJLS010000180.1:0-4942 GCA_964371065.1 uncultured Anaerolineaceae bacterium
CCGCCAGCGCCGAGAGGATGTGCGTCTTGCCCGCACCAGGCACGGCGGCAATACCCAGCCGTCCGCCCGTGTAGCGGAGGATGTTTTGTTGGGAGGGTCGAGGGGTGAAGTTAGTCATCAGTGACCAGTCATCAGTATTCAGTGGGTGGTTGGGACGGCGCGAAGGAACAAAGGGTGAATTATAAAAACGAGCGAGGAATTATCCTTCGCCCGATGCTACTTTATCTCTTCCAGCAATTTCCCCAAATCTCCGTAATCGTACGGCGGGCGTTTGCGGACGGCGAGCACATCAATGATTTTCTCGGATTCGGAAATCGAGTAAACAATCCGCCAGCGATCCAGGCGAATGCGGCGGAGTTTCTTTTCGAGGTCAAGGTCGGGGGCGATGTCGCTCAGGTCAAGGGATTTACTGTTGGATGGCGCGGCGTTTCCCGCCAGTTCATAAACGGCGCGCTTTGCTCTTTGTCTGACGTTGCCAGGCAGGTCTTTGATATCCTCCAGTGCGCTGGGCGTGACGTAGACGGTGAAGCGCGTCACTTCAAATCCTTAGCCACATCTTCCCATTTCATCCAGCCCGCCTTCTTGCGGTTTCCACCCGCGGCTTTCAAGTCCGCGAATGCCTTGCGGACGATTTCCAAATCTTCCAAAGTTTCGAGCCATTCCACCAGTGCGTCCCATTCCTCCGCACTGATGACGGCAAAGCGCTTTCCTTTGGCTTTTACGAATTGAACGGATTGTAAGGCTTGCATGGCGCTCATAAGGTATGCTCCTTGTTTCTCCTGTTTATTTTAGCACGTTGTAGTATCTTCTGAACCGTCACCGATAACCCTGCGTGCAGATCCTAAAGGTTTTCCGCGTGAACCACAGTCACCTCTGGCGGGATGGATTGTTGGCAGGCTCGCGAAGAGAAAGGATGAAGGATGAACCCGTGTTCCATTCTTATTCCCACGGATTGACAATCTCGATTCCTGTATTTTCAAAATCATCTACGTTTCGCGTGACCAACATCATCGCGTGTGCCAGCACCGTCGCGGCGATGAGGGAGTCCATTGCAGGCAGGGTCTTTCCCGAAGATTCAAGGCGCGCGGTGAGAGAGCCCCATTCCAGTAAAACGCCAGTGTCCAATGGGATGATCTTTCCGTCAAAGCGGACAAGTAAATCTTCTTTCAGCCAGGCCTCCAATTCCTGTTTTCGTTTCGATTTGGGAAGTTTTTCGATGCCATTGGCAATTTCCCCAATCGTGATGGCGCTCAAAAAAACATCGTCGGGATCAATAGAGTCTACAAACTCAACAACGTTTGGATTCGGCAGTTTGGCGACCAACTCCGAAATGGCACAGGTGTCGAGGATGTATTTCATAATTCAATCCCTTTGCGCGGCAGGGATTTATCGCGACTCAACTCAATGCCAGCCAGTGGGGATGCGCGGAAAAACTCTGACAGTTTGCCCTGTGACTTTCGCAACTTCTCATATTCGGTATACGAAATGACCACGACGGTTTTCTCGCCATGCTTGGTGATCAATTGTGGGCCTTGCTTTAGCGCGAGCGTAATCACCTCGCTCAGTTTGTTCTTTGCGTCCTGAATTTGCCAGATTGCGTTCATTGATGCTCCTTTCTGTCTAGTCTGGCTAGATTTTACTGTTTCTCCGAAGGGCTGTCAATAGCCTCTCCGCTCCTCCTACAGAGCAGGAACATTGTTGATGGAACCGTATCTACTCTTCCGTCACCTGCACAATCACCTTCTGGAACGCCCTTAACAACGTCCCGCGTTGCTCGAAGCCTGTCTCTCCCAGATCGGCAATCGCCAAATAGACTTTTTCGCGACAGCGGCTGAGCAGTCCGCGGACGAGACGCGCAAGCGATTCGGTCTGCGCGGCCACCTCGTCGGCGTCCGTCCAGGTGCGGTTCGCGTCCCAGTGACGGGAGAGGATGTAGGGCTGGGTCAGGGGTTGGGCCAGCCGTTCCACCCAACCGTTCGAGCCGGGGTCCAGCCAGAATTGGACGGTGACCGGGCGGTTCATCATCAGGAAGGTGTGCGCGGGCGCGACCAGCACCGCGTCGGTGTCTTCGCTTTTCCACGATTCGAGATATTGCGCCGCGATCACCCCGTCCTGCAACATGGCGAGGTATTCTTTTCCAAGACCTGACAGGTTTCCATCTGCTTCGCCGCTTTCCGAAGGCGACTCGCGGAAACCCGTCAGGTCTAACGCATCCCTGAATTTTTTCACCGACTCGACCAGGCTGGCCGCCACGCGCACCGCGTCGAGGTTGCTGTGGAATCCGAAGTCGGGTTGCGAAAGCACCTCGCCGAAAAGTTTTCGCAGGAAGTGGTCGAGGGGCAGGGCATCGGACTCGCGGTAATTCAACAGCCAGTTACGGAGCGCCGCGTATCGCTCGCCCAGTGTGTACGTGATGCGTTCCTGCATCTCAGGCTTGATCTCTTCAAAACCGGACAACCGCAGTTCTTTTTGGCGGTAGACGATCTCCGCCAGCAGTTGCGCGCGGACGAGGTCCGTGCCGAGCGCGAACATGAAGGCGTAGGCCGCGTCGAAGCGCGTCGGGTGGACGCGCCAATCGGGGTGCGCCAGCGCGGCCAGCGTCAACAGGGCCTGTGAGGCGGGTTCGTCGCGCAACGAACGCGACGGGCGATGCGACCGCCACGGGATGCCCGCCTGCTCCAACCGGTGCGTGATCGAGAAGCGCAACGCGTCGGAGAGGTAGGGAGCGAGGATGACGACATCAGAAGGATGAGAGATGAAAGATGAAGGATGAAGAAGATCTTTGATTCTTTCAACAATTGAATCCAGCAATTCAGGGTAGTAGCGTGTGGTGATAACATCTGCCATGTTGAAGGCGGCGCGCGGCCCTTCAACCTCCTGGCTGGTGATGGCCGAGATCAGAGAGTTGGACAGTCCCGCCGCGTATTCGGACATGACGAAGGACTCGTCCATCTCCGCGACTTCGCCGCAGACCTCGCTCAATGCCTGACCTGTTAGTGGGTCCCCTCCGAGGAAGTAGCGATACCCCGCGCCCTCGTCGTAGATGAGTAGGGCGGACTGGAAGTCCGCGCTCCACTCGCGGACAATATCGTGGGCGCGCGGCCCGTCCTCCTCCACGTTGTCGTAGATGAGGTGACGGTACATGCCCGTCAGATGCCCGCGTACCATCGGTTCCGGCCAGAGCAGGTTGGCGAAAATTTCCAGTTGCAGGGAGAAATCCAACAGGTTGTGTTCGAGACAGTATTCGCGGAAGAGCGTCGCGCAGGCCTGCGCGTCCACGTGGACGCGGCGTTGCGCGGGGTCGCCCGTCCAGGCCGCGGACAATCTGTCCGCGATCTGGCGATAGTCAAAGCCTACGATAGCTGACTTGTTCAGGTTGTCGAGAATCTGCGAGTACAGGCGATTGCGGTCAATCGTGACCGACTCAAAATATCCCTCGTCCAGTTTCGGGCGGACGAGGTGCGCCATGTAATATTGCGCGGTTTCGAGCGTGAGAAAGACGGGTGGCTGGTCGGGATTCTTGAACCCCGCTTGCTCGCCAATCAGCGGCCAAAAAAGATCGCACATGCGCCGCGCCAAACCGCCGATGGTCGCGAAGGTTACTTGTCCGCCCGCGTAGCCTGCCTCGAGGATGCGCTGCTCGTACGAAGTTTGCAGAGTCCGCTGGGGGGTGAGGACCAGTATCGAGGCGGCGGGCAGGCCCAAGTCCAGGAGATGAAGCGCCCGCTCCACGCCCGCGGTCGTCTTGCCCGCGCCGGCGCGTCCGCGCAGGAAAATTTTCGAGTCGGCGGGAGAGTCGGCCAGGGCGCGCTGGGCGGGGGTGAGCGGGATGTCCATTATTTCAGGTGCTTCGCGAAAAACTTCTTGACGCGTTCCCAGGCGTCCCGCGCGGCTTCCGGCTTGTAAACATCCGGGTCGCTGTCGCGGAAGAAGGCGTGGCCGGAGTTGGGGTAGACGATGACTTCGTGTTCGAGGCCGAGTGTGTCGAGCAATTTGTCGAATTGCTCGACAGTGCCGACGGGGATGGATTGGTCCGCGTCGCCGAACAGGCCGAGCACGGGCGCGCGCAAATTATGCATCTGGTCGAAGATGTTCTGCATCCCGCCGCCGTAAAAAGTGCAGACGGCGTCGAGCGGACGGTGGATGCCGAGCATGAGCGACATGCGCCCGCCGAAGCAGAAGCCGACACTGCCGATCTTTCCTGAACTTTGGGGATGCGCCCGCAACGCCTCGAAGATTTTTTCCAACTCGTCGGGCGCGGTCGGGAGGTATTTATCCTTCAGGGCGTTGGCTTTGTCCGCGTCCCCGAGCGCGGCCAGTTCGCCGTGATAGAGATCGGGCGCGAAGGACAGGTAGCCCTCCGCCGCGAATCGGTCCGCGATGGACTTGGTCTGCGTGTCCAGCCCCCACCATTCCTGGATGACGAGCAGGGTGGGGAAGGGGCCCTCGCCTTTGGGTGCTGCGAGATAGCCGGGGATGGAGTTGAGTTGAGTCATTTCGCCCATGAGGATTCCTTTGATGAGGGATGTGGAGATTATACAGGGAAAACATTGTTCAGAGCCAACCAGGTGCTGGACGTCCTGCTCCCATTGATGCAGAAGATTCCGCTCATCCCGGAGAAACTGACGCAGAAGATTATTGACGGCCAGGCCGCGACCAACAAGACCATCACGGACGTGCGCTCCGGTTTGCAGACGGGGGACGTGTCCAAGTTGCAGAATCACGCGGGTGAGTTGCAGAACCTGACGAAGACGTTGAGCGGGATCCTGCCGAAATAAGTAGCCAACCATGTAGTAACGACTTCAGTCGTTATACCGGGGGAAGCGACTAAAGCCGCCACTACGTGGGTTGGAGCCAACCAATAGTAACGACTTCAGTCGTTATACCGGGGAAGCGACTAAAGCCGCCACTACGTGGGTTGGAGCCAACCATGTAGTAACGA
>CAYJLS010000180.1:5042-7564 GCA_964371065.1 uncultured Anaerolineaceae bacterium
GGGGAAGCGACTAAAGCCGCCACTACGTGGGTTGGAGCCAACCATGTAGTAACGACTTCAGTCGTTATACCGGGGGAAGCGACTAAAGTCGCCACTACGTGGGTTGGAGCGACTGACCCTTTCAGGGCGCTTCGCGAAGTCGCTACTATATGGGAGTGATTCCAAAATCTCCGGTTGACAGTTCCCGCGGCCTGCCGTTATAATCTGTCCGCTTCTGCCCTGGCAGTAAGGATGCCGGGGCGGATGCGTGTCAATACCGGCTTCCCCTCGGCCCGGCGCTGGATGCAAGTCCAAACCCGCAGGGACTGAGGCGAAGTGAATCCGTGGAGAAAACATGAAATATGCAATTGTGGAAAGCGGCGGCAAGCAATATAAGGCCGTCGAAGGCGAGACCATCGCGGTGGATCGCCTGCCGGTGGAACCCGGCGAAGAGATCAACCTGGAGCGCATCCTGTTTTTTGCGGATGGCGACCAGTTCTCGGTCGGGACTCCGCTGTTGAGCGGGATGGAGGCGCTGGCCTCCGTCGTGGAGAATTTCCGCGGCGAGAAGGTGCTGGCTTTCCGCTACAGCCCGAAGAAGCGCATCCGCGTCCATCGCGGACATCGGCAGGATTACACCCGCTTGATGGTCGAGTACGTCGGCGAGGCGGGAGGGGCGGAAAAGGCCCGGGCTGAGAAAAAGGCCGCGGCCGCCGCGACCCCGCCCGAGGTCCGAAACGAAGCGGATGATCTGGTCAGGATCGAAGGCATCGGGCCGAAAGTCGCCCAGGCGTTGAACGCGGCGGGTATCCTGACGTTTGCCGCGCTGGCTGAGTCCAATGTGGAAGATATCCAGAAGATCGTGACCGAGGCGGGGCTGAAGATGATGAGTCCCGAAGGTTGGATTGACCAGGCGAAACTGGCGGTCGCGGGCGATTGGAAGGGCTTCGAGAAACTGCAGGCCAAGTTGAAGGGCGGGCGCAAGGTCGCGCCTGTCAAGCCTGCCGCGAAGAAGAAATAAGCGAGGTAGCAATGGCACATAAAAAAGGCGGCGGTTCCAGCCGCAACGGACGAGACAGCAATGCCCAGCGTTTGGGCGTGAAACGCTATGCGGGACAGTTTGTGTTGTCGGGCAATGTTCTTGTGCGACAGCGCGGCACGCACATCAAGCCGGGCTTGAATGTGATGGTGGGCAAGGATGATACCCTGTTCGCCGTCGCGGACGGCGTGGTGATGTATGACATTGTGAAGGGACGCAAGCGCGTGAATATTGTCCCGCAGGCGGCGGAGTAACCCATGAAGGAAAAAATCCATCCCACTTATTATCCCGAAGCGAAGGTGTCCTGCGCTTCGTGCGGCACAACCTGGACAACCGGCTCTACCAGGAAAGAATTGCGCGTGGACGTTTGCTCCAACTGCCATCCGTTCTTCACGGGCGAGCAGGCGCGCATGCTGGACACCGAAGGCCAGGTGGACCGTTTCTACAGGAAGGTCAAGGCCGCGCAGTCCCACGTGGAAGAGAAGAAGGCGCGCGAAAATGCGAAGCTGGAGCGCCCCATTTCCGAACTGGAATTGAGCGACCGCGCCACCAACGCGTTGATCAAGGTCGGCATCAAGAACGTGCCGCAGTTCCTGGCGAAACTGGCCGAGGGTGAGGAAGCCATGCTGGCGATTGCGGGTTTTGGCCGCAAACCGCTGGTGGATGCCAAGAAGAAGCTCAAGGCGCTCGGCTTTGAACTTCCGGTGACAGTGACTGCTGAGGCCGCATAGTAAAGACGACTGAAGTCGTCACTACATGGTGCGCTAGATAAGCCTTGCGGACTGTGTAATCTCGTGTAAACTTAACGGGCAGATGCGAAAGCGTCTGCCCGTTTGAATTTTTCAGGCTTTTTTAAACACAAAGGACACCAAGGCTACGAAGGAAACACAATTGATATACTCTGCCTATGGCCTTCTCAAAGTAGATTGACAAACAGCGACTTCGGAACGCGAATAGCGCGAATGGGGCGAATGTCACGAATTTTCCATGTTTATTTGCGTCATTCGCTCATTCGTGTCATTCGCGTTGAGAATCCTTTGACTTTGAGAAAGCCATAGAAGGATACTTGATGCCTGCTTGATGTAGCGCGAAAGGCATTGAAAAATGAAGAAATCTACTACTTCGAACAAATCGCTAACTGACTGGAAACGACTGGATTCCGTGTCTGATGCCGAAATTGACACCAGCGACATTCCTGCGGTTACGCCGGAAATGTTTGCGAAAGCAGTGGTGAAACGCGGCTTGAAAACCAAAGCCGGCAAATCGCAACTTACCCTCCGCGTGGACAGTGATGTAGTGAAATGGTTCAAGTCGCATGGGCGCGGCTACCAGACGCGTATCAATGCGCTTTTGCGCGCTTACATGGAAGCCAGCAAGTCCGCGCGGCAATGAGTCGCGGCCTGCAAGAATCTTAATCAAAGACCTCCGAGTTCCGGACCGGCTCGGAGGTCTTTGCGTTCGTGTACAATAAAGTCGTACTGCCATGTGAGGATCCGGCCTGCCC
>CAYJLS010000181.1:0-7538 GCA_964371065.1 uncultured Anaerolineaceae bacterium
CACGCCCTTGACTTTAACGAGGATCACGGTCTTATCCGCGCTGAGCACAGCCTCTGTGGCGGTGACGGTCACGCCCTCGCGCGTCGCTGTTACGGGCTCGGCCAATACGCGCAACGGCGCGTTCAGGTCAACGATTCCCACGCCGGGGATGTAGCCCAGCGATCTGCCAATTGCATAAACCACACCTGTGAGAAGCGAGAGGGCGAGCAAAATAATGATCAGCGCTAAAGCGGGTCTTGCGCGCAAGGTTTGCATAAACGATATCCTTTCATTCGACCGAGCCTCAATGTTCGGCCACAGATTGGTATTCTGCGGGACGCCGCGGCGAGCGATATTCTCAAGCGCGTCTTTCATGCGATTGTCTTTCATTTTTCGCTCCTTTCCAATAGGCCGCGCAGGCGTTCACGCGCCGCGTTCAGCATCCACTTCACCGTGCCAACCGACGAGCCTGCATCCTCCGCCATTTCCTTTTCGCTCATCTCAAGGAAATATCTTTGAACCACCACCGCTCTTTGACGCGGCGATAATTTTTGCAAGGCATCCCAGATCTGATTTTGGACTTCGATGGACTCCACCTGCGCCTCAACCGACTCGACCCTCGCGGCCAATTCCGCCAGAAGGGACTCGTCTGCATCCTCCCCGACCTGCGAAGTCCCTGAAAGGGGAACCTGCCGCGCCGACCTTTGCATCACCTTCACTGAGGCATTGACCACGCTCCGCATGAACCACGGCTCGAACGGACGCGTCGAGTCGAAGCCGCGCATGGCGCGATAAGCCTGGAGGAAAGCATCTTGCACGATGTCCTCGGCCAGCCCGAGGTCGCGCGTGATCAGATAGGCTGTGCGCACAGCCTTCACTTGGTGGCACGCGACCAGGAATTCCAGCCCGCTGATATCGCCGTCTTTGAGTCGTTGAATGGCTTGTTGTTCGTCCACGTTGTTCTTGTAGAGGATGGGTCTCCACTTATCATATCCGATGAACCCCGAAAAGGTTGGGGGTTGGGATGATTTGCCTCTTGACAAAACAGTCAGAGAGAATATAATACAAACTAGTTTGCAATACAAACCACAATTCAGGAGGTTTACCATGAAAGACACACTTACCCAGGTTCAACAGCGCGCCCGCGCCTACTGGTTCGCGGACGGGCTGAACGAAATCATCAGCGGGATTTTTGCCGCGCTATATGGCGGACTCATCCTCATCCTGCTGAGAACCCGCGCGGAAAGCGGCGCGGCCCAGAAGGACATGCTCTCCACTACAGCGAATATCTTCCTGCTGGTTGGCGTTTTCCTGACCCCAGTCCTGCTGCGCTGGATGAAGGAGCGCAGTACCTATCCGCGCAGCGGCTATGTCGCCTACCCGGAGTTGAAACCTGCCGAACGGCTGCGACGAGTCATCCCAGCCATGATTATCACTTTCCTTTTGGTGGTGTTGCTTGCCGTTTCCATGCTCGCCTCTGCGCATGCGCGGCTGTGGGTCTTCGCGTCAATGACCTGGCTTCCGACGGCGATGGGCGTGTTATTCGGGGTGATATTGATCCGTTCGGCGCGAGCCACTGGCCTATCACGGCACTTCCTGCTTGGATGCCTCAGCCTCGTTACAGCCGCCTGGCTTGGCTGGCGTTCCCTGCCTTTGATGAGCCGTCTTTCACTGGGTCTGTTTGCGGGCGATGGTTTCGGGCCGATGCCACCCGAGACCGCCTGGGTGATGCAGGACTTAATGACTGCCGTGTATTCCAATGCCGCGTTGTTGTTAATCCTCATGGGCATCGCCGCATTGGTTCTAGGCATGGTAGCTCGTTACAATTATCTGAGGGAGATAAAAAATGCCCGCCCTGAGTGAACACACCGACATTGACCGCGTTCTGCATGAACCGGCGCGGGCGGTCATTGCCGCCATTTTGGATACCGTCGAAAGCGCCGACTTTCTGTACCTGCAACGCGAGACCGGGCTAACGAAGGGAAACCTCTCCTCGCATCTTGCAAAACTGGAGGGCGCAGGCTATGTTTCCATCCAGAAAACCTTTCGCGGCAAACTGCCATTGACCTTGTGCCGTTTGACCGCGCCGGGCAAAAAAGCGTTCGATCAATATCGCAAACGGCTGGCAGACTTCATCGCGAAAACTTGAACGCCAGTGAGACGATAGATCGTGATGAAACAGGCGGAGGAAAATCCTCCGCCTGTTTTTGTTATTGCCAGAGTTCCCCTTTCCCACCTTGAAATTCCATCAGGATTTTCCCTGTTGCCACATCCCAAAAGCGGACGATAGTCGGGCTGTCGTTTGCATAGTCCATTTCCAGCGAGGCCAGCGTGTTCGAGTCGAGCCATTCCAGTTGTGTGTACAACATGCCCTCCCTTTGACCGAAGGCTGTGAACTGTTGACCCGTGCTTGTATCCCAAATGCGGATCACGCCTCCGCCCGTCGCGAGTTGACTCCCGTCGGGCGACCAGGCCAGGGCGGTGCCCTGATAGTGATGGGCGTAGATCAGCCCGTCACATTGGTTCGTCGCGGTCGTCCACAGGCAGACCGTCCCGTCGGCGTGGGCGGAGGCGATGCGCGTCCCATCCGGCGACCAGGCCAGTTGGATGGGCGCCGCGCCCGCGCGCGAATCGTACAGGCGGACGGATTCGCCGGTGTCCACGCGCCAGCGGCGGAAGCCGTAGGCGAGGTCGCCGGTGGCGATCAGGCGCGAGCCGTCGGGCGACCAGTCAATATCATAGGGCGGGACTATGAAATTTTTTTGCAGGGAAACCGCTTCGCCCGTTTTGATGTCCACTGCCACCAAACCCCGATCCGGGAGGGAAAAAGCCAGCAGATTGCCATCCGGCGACCAGGCTAGCGCGCCAAAGGGAATGGAAGCCTCCTCTTGATTCTCGCGCTCGAAGAGAGTCTTCCATGTGGCAGCGTCCCAGACGATGACATGCGGCAGGCCGCTTTCGCTGGTGTGCATGAGGATGCTCCCCGCCGCCAGTTTCGTGCCGTCGGGCGAGAAGGCGACCTGAAAGATGTTCTCGCTTTCTTCCAGAGTGCGGAGAAGTTTGAACGTTTCAAGGTTGTACAAAACGACTCCCTGCGAGGTAGCGAAGGCGATGGTTTTCTGATCGGGACTCATATCGAAAGAATGGATTCTTCCGGGCAGGGCCGCGGCCAGGCGCGGCTCGACAGTGGAAAGCGGAATGGGCGTCGCCGCGCCGTAACTGGAGGTGGTGAAGCGCGGCTGGGAACCTTCCCCGGGTTTCAGTTGCAGTTCGAATTTCCAGGGTCCGGGATGAAGGTAGCCGAGCGCGCGAATGAACTGGCGATAGGCTTCCTGCTCGCTCATGCCTGCGGGAAGTTTCTTCCATTCGGGATACGCGCCGTGATCAACGGTGTGCCATTCCATGTCAATACCTTGATCGAGGAGTCTGGGATAGGCCGCGGCGAGATTCTCCGCGGGGATGACTTCGGGCATGGACTGTTCGAGGTTGGGGATGGTCAACGTGATGGATTCGGGATTCTCCGCGCCAATCGGGAATCCGATTATCACACAGCGGCCATTTTGGATGGGCGAGGTCCAGCCGGGATCGCCGCCCTTGCTCCCATCGCCGTAGACGGAGTCGAAGAGGAGCGCGTAGGATTGAATGCCCGCGACCTGTGAGCCGACGCGCACCGTGGCATCGCCGCCAATTGTCCAGTCCGCGCGGGTGGGAGTCAGGTAGCACAGGTAGGCGTAGGTCTGCGCGGGTGTGATGACGAGGCGGTCGAGCAGGATCTCCAGGCCGTCGGCCCAGACGGTTTGTTTAGGCTCGAAGGTCAGCGCGGGGTGGATGGGCAGGTCGAGGTCGAAGCGAAATGTCGCCACAGGGTTGTCGTCCCCTGGCGAGGCGGTGACGATGAATTCCAATTGTCCCTGAAAACGATCGCTCCTCAAGGGCATTTCGGAAGCGAGGTCGAACAGGTAGTGGGATGGATCGCCGCCCATATTAACTCCCGCGCTGCTATTGGCCCACGCCCCGTCCGCGCTGGTAAGGGAGACCTCGCTGGGGAACACCTCCGCGCCGGTCAGGTGAACCGTGAAGACTAGGCGCATCGCGTCCGCGTAGTAGGAGTCGAGGGATGCGGTGATGCCGTTTTGGGTTTGGGGAGGCAGGTGGAGGCGCGAGAGGGGAGGCAGCCCGGGAGCGGTCAAAGCCTCTGGGAGAAGGCGGGCGAGGGCGTAGCCTCCGCCTATCAGGGCGAGGAGTCCAGCAAGGATGACCAGTTGCGGCAACCAATTTTTTGTTTTCATGCGGGGAATGATACCCGATAGTTCGGCGACGAAAGCCGCTGTTTTGTAGACGGTTCCCCGACGCATCAAAAGACATCGGAAGTCTTGGCGACTTCCGATGTCTGCTCATTACGGGAAAACTTCCTCGGCCCTATCCTTTTTGCGGCGCAACCACCAGTATCCCAAACCGATGGCGAGGATATAGCCGATCACCAGGACATTATAGCCATTGCCGACATTGAGCGGATCTTGCGCGCCGAGCGAGAGCAGGGTCACCCAGCCAGCGAGGAGGAAACCGAAAATCAGGTCAAGCCGTTTGATAAGCGGAACTTTGCGCCAGGTTGAATGAAAGGCTAGGATGGCGGCGGGAACAAGAGTGACGATCTCAATCGTCAGCCAAAGCAAAGGCCGCCAAGAAGAAAATGAAACGTAGAGTTGGGAAGGAAAAGACAAGTCGCTTCCTGCCTCTTTTTCAAGGGCAAAGAACGCGCCAGTTGCCAGTTGATTTTCATAGGCCTTGATGAACGCATGAACCAACATAATGATTGCCACGCCAAAAAAGGCATACAACCATTTCTCCCAACCCAAAAGTTTTTGCTCGATCTGCTCGATTGTAGGATATGCTTTATTTTCCATCATTGCCTCCGTTCAATACGTGCTGGATGTGTTCCGCTACTGCGGGATGTTGAAAGATCAGGATGTTGCGCTCGATGAAGCGTTGCAATAATTCGCGCCCATCATCGGTGAGACGGTAATACTTGCGCGGCGGACCCAGTTTCGATTCCCCGCTCTGGCTGGTCACCAGTCCCATCTCCTCGAAGCGGTTGATGGCGCGATAGTTGCTGTTATCGTCGGCGGAGATCGTCCCCACGCTGAGACGCATCACCTCGGCGCTCATCTCATAGGGGTAACAGGGCTTCTCATCCAGGAGCAGGAGTAGCCAGAAGGTGAGCAGTCCTTTTTTGTAGACGCTTTCCCAGTTTTCGAGCAGTCGGTCGAGATCGGTCACTGTGTCATCTCCTTTCATGCGTATTATTCTTTAGGTATAATACCAACGACAGTATAGCAAGATGAGAAAAATTTGTCAAGACTCGGATGAGGAGGTGCATGCAGATTTTGGCGCGCCCGCCTCGAGGTCACGCGCGAGGCGTCATTTTCGTTGACGATTCCCGCGCCTTCGTGGTATTATTCGCCCGCTCAAAACCAGCCGCGGGCTGGTCGTCCGTTTTAGAAAGAGGAGAAGCATATCAGCGCCAACGAATTTCGAGTAAATGAGGGCATTCGCGTGCCTGAGGTAAGGTTGATCGGGCCGGACGGCGGCAACGTCGGTGTGGTCTCGATCAAGCAGGCCTTACAGATTGCCCGCGACGCAGACATGGACCTGGTGGAGGTCTCGCCCAACGCGGCCCCGCCCGTCTGCCGTGTGATGGATTTTGGCAAGTTCATCTATGAGCGCGCCAAGAAAGAGCGCGATGCCAAAAGAGCGCAGGTCAAGGTCGAGCTTAAGGAGATCCGCCTGCGCCCGAAGACCAACGAAGCCCACCGCGGCTTCAAAGTGGACGATGCCCGCCGCTGGCTGTTGCAAGGCCATAAGGTGCGCGTGACGGTCAAGTTCCGCGGCCGCGAGATGGATTATCCCGAAATCGCGCTCGAGGATTTGAGGGAAGTCGCCCAGAGTCTCTCGGATGTGGCGGTGATCGAGCAAGCCCCGATGATGGAAGGCCGCACGATGCTGGTGGTTATGGCTCCGGCCAAGGCCGCCGTGAAGAAAAAAGAAAAGGCCGAGTCCCCCGCCGAAGTCCCGGCGGAAGCCGCTTCGTGAGCGCAAGTCCCAACGATGTTGAATTCCGCGGGAGAACGTCAACCCCCGCGGTTTATTTTGTCTGAAAGGAGAAACAGTCATGCCCCGCAAAGCAAAAGCTGGCAAGACCAAGTTGAAGACCCACAAGGCGACCTCGAAACGGTTCCGCCTGACCGGGGCCGGTAAACTGGTGCGGACGAAAGGCGGCAAAAGCCATCTGCGCCGCCGCACGTCGGACCGCAGCAAGGCGCTGTTGAGCGAGATGATCACCGTGGAAGGCAGCGGTTACATCAAGCGCATCAATCGCCTCGCGCCCCACATGAAAAAGAAGAAGTAGAGACGTTGCATTGCAACGTCTCTACGAAGTCGCATCCGTTTTATTGCGGCTTTCGGGTGTTTGCAACTGGTGATCCTGAGCAAAGATGAAGGACGCCGACGCCCGATGGTTTGCAGGAGGTTCTAAAAAATGGCACGTGTAAAAAGCGGCCCGTATGGGTATCGCCGTCACAAGAAAGTTTTGAAGTACACCAAAGGTCAGCGCGGCTCGAAGCATTTGCTGTTCCGCCGCGCAAATGAAGCCATGCTGAAAAGCATGTGGTACGCATTCCGTGACCGCCGCGTCCGCAAGCGCGACCTGAGAAAGTTGTGGATCGCGCGCATCAACGCCGCGGCCCGCCTGAATGGCATCACCTACAGCCGCCTGATAGACGCCCTCAAGAAGGCAAACATCAGCCTCAACCGCAAGATGCTGGCCGACATGGCCGTCCGCGATCCGCAGGCCTTTGCCGCGGTCGTAGCACAAGCAAAATAGTAATTGGTAATTGGTAAAAGACACCCGCTGGGTTTAGAGCCTGGCGGGCGTTTTTGTTGTAGAATTGAGACATGAGCGCCATTCTTGCCGAAAAAGTTTTACCGACAGGCCAGACCCTGCAAATCGCGCAGGGCGACATCACGCTGGAAAACGTGGACGCCATCGTCAACGCGGCCAACGAGCATCTGCAACACGGAGGCGGCGTGGCGTGGGCCATTGTCCGCCGCGGCGGGGACGTGATCCAGGACGAGAGCGACGCGTGGATCGCGAAGCACGGACTTGCCTCCCACTCGCGTCCCGCCTGGACTTCGGGCGGGTCGCTGTCTGCGAAATACGTGATCCACGCGGTCGGTCCCGTCTGGGGTGACGGCGACGAGGACGCGAAACTCGCCGACGCGGTAACCGGCTCCCTGCGCGCCGCGGACGAGTTGGGACTATCGTCCATCGCGTTCCCCGCTATTTCCACCGGTATCTTCGGTTTTCCCAAAGAGCGCGCAGCGCGGATCATCTTCCAATCCATCAAAAAATATTTTGCGGAAAATCCCAACTCTGGATTGAAAATTATTAAACTGGTGTTGTGGGACGATGAGACGGTGAAGGCGTTTTTGGCAAATTGGGCATTCCGTTAATTTCAGTAAATCACAGGTTTAGCCGTCATTGCGAGGAGGGTGTTCTTCCC
>CAYJLS010000182.1:0-7482 GCA_964371065.1 uncultured Anaerolineaceae bacterium
TGATTCCTCCGGTTATTACCACCCGTCATTGCGAGGAGGGCGTACTTCCCGACGACACTTGCCCTGGCGGGCAGTGCCAGGGAGCAATCTCCTCGTCGAACAGGGGATTGCTTCGGGAAGACCGCCCTCGCAATGACGGAACTGCGGGAAGTTATTTTTTACAGACCCTACCAACAAATTTATCCTTGTAATATTCCATCCACAAAAGCATCCGGGTCGAAGGGCGCCAGGTCTTCGGGTTTCTCGCCCAGCCCGGCAAACAAAATCGGAATGCCAAGTTCCCGTTGGATCGCGAAAGCCATGCCGCCGCGCGCCGAAGAATCCAATTTGGCGAGGAGGATGCCGGTCACGCCCACGGCTTCGTGAAACTTGCGCGCCTGTCCCAGCGCGTTTTGCCCGGTGGTCGCATCCAACACCAGCCAGACCGCGTGCGGCGCGCCGGGCAGGGCCTTGGCCACCACACGCCGCACCTTGCGGAGTTCCTCCATCAAGTTGAAGCGGGTCTGCAAACGCCCGGCGGTATCAATCAGGACGATGTCCACGCCGCGGGACACGCCCGACTGGACGGCGTTGAACGCCACCGCGCCGGGATCGGACTCAGCCGCGCCCGCCACCACCGCGACCTTGAGGCGGTCACCCCAAACCTGGAGTTGGTCCACCGCCGCGGCGCGGAAGGTGTCCGCCGCCCCGAAGAGGACGGTCTTCCCCTCGGATAAAAATCGCCGGGCGAGTTTGGCGGCGCTGGTGGTCTTGCCTGAGCCGTTGACTCCCACAAGCAGGATCACGCTCGGACGCGCGGAAAAACCGAGCGCGGGCGGATTGTCGAGGCGGGAGCGGAGATCCGCTCGGAGCGCCGATCGAAGTTCCTCGGCGCGGACCAGCCCGCGGTCACGCGCGAGGCGTTGGAGCGAGTTGATCACGCTGGCGCTGGTCTCGATCCCCAAATCCGCCTGGATCAGCAGGGCTTCCAGTTCGTCCCAGGTTGCGGGGGTGATTTCGGTGGCGCCCAACAGCGAGGCGACGCGCCCAAAGGCGGCTTTACCGCTCCTGGAGAGTCCCGCGCGCCAGCGGGAAAGTCCCGCGTACCCGCGGGATAGGACATCCGTCATGGCGGGGGATTATATCAGGGGCTTTGCTTTTTATGTTATACTCGCCCACTGGCAAGGACAAATGTCGTTGCGCAAATCATCTTTTGAGGTAGCAAAATGATCGAAGAACCCATCCACGTCACTGACGATGCTTTCGAGAAGACCGTCCTGCAAGCGCAACTTCCTGTGATCGTTGATTTTTGGGCGCCCTGGTGCGGCCCGTGTAAAATGGTCGGCCCGATCCTCGATAAACTGGCGAAGGAAAACGCTGGCAAGTTTCTGGTTGCCAAAGTGAACACCGACGAGAATCCCGAATGGGCCTCCAAGTATGGCGTTCAGGGCATTCCGACGATGTTGTTCGTTTCGGGAGGCAAGGTGGTTCACCGCCAGGTGGGCGCGTTGCCTGAGCGCATGTTGCGGGACACAATCACCCAGTTTATGGAAGCCGTTGCGCAGGTATAACCTCCAGGAGGTACCTATGAGCCGCCGTCTGGCCTTCGTTGTTTTGATCCTGTCGGTCGCGTTGAACGCGTGCATGCCGGGGTTATCGCCGATTTCTGCCGGCGATTCACAGGCGACGGCGATGGCGTTGGCCGGAACGCTGGCCGCGCTAACACAAGCGGCCCTGCCAACCCCCAGCCTCCCGCCCTCGCACACGAATACGCCTCCGCCGACCTTCACCGCGACCACCGCGCCAAGCGCCACACAAGCGCCGACCAACACCGCAACATCCACGCCCGAGGCGACCAGCACCGCTAACGCGACAGGAACCATAACCGCGACCAGTAGTCCAACTCCAACCGGCGCGCTCACCATTTCCACAGTCAGCGGAACCATCACCGCCACGCTGACGCCAACACCGGGCATCCTGCTCTACGGGACCGTGCCGCCAGCCGTCCCTTACGGGCGCGTGCATTTGGTGAACCTGACCAACGAGATGGTGTACATTTCGTTCCATTGCACGCTTGAAAACGGTTTAACATCGTATTTGGAATATCCCGTGTATGCAAGGATGGTTGTCTCCATTCCGGCAGGACCCTGCCACTACGTTGCCTGGGTCAAAGGCCGGCAATTTACCGGAGACATTCGGATCAAGAAATTCGAAGAATACACGTTCACGTTCAAAAGACAAAAAATCATAATCACTCAGCCATAAGTTAAGGAGTATCCAGGAATGAAAAAAGTTTTACCGCTGATTTTGGGGCTTACCGTTTTATTGGCGGCCTGCGGCCCCAAAGCCACCCCGACCATTGACGCGGCCAGCGTGCAGGCCTCGGCGGTAGCGATGGCGTTCACGATGGCCGCGCAAACCCAGGCCGCCCTCCCGACCGCGACCGCAACCCTGCCGCCGACCGAAACGCCCACCCTGGCGCCGCCCAGCCCAACCTTTGAACTGCCCACCTTCCCGTCCGTTCTGCCGACAGCGACGACATCGGCATCAGGCGATCCGTGTAACTCACTCATGGCCCCAAATCCCGGTGGACCAAAATCAAACTTGCTCATTGATAATCGAACGAAGGCGGCGATCAATCTTTCGTTATGGCTATCTCCGACGCCTTTCTCATGTGGTTATGCCCGCCTGCCAACCATTGCAGCCAAAGGAAGTTACATGGCATCCCTGCCGGAGGGTTGCTATTACCCCGCGGTGTATATCAACGATCCCAAGAAGCAAAGGTCGCTCTCTGGCCCCTCGTTCTGCATCCACAGCACAGATAAAATCACACTGGTTGTTGACTATACGGGATTCAAAGTCCTTTATCCGTAGTCACCAAGGAATTGTGTAAAAATAAGTTCCGTGTTTCCGTCAGCAGTTGAACTGCTGACGGCTCGCACACTTGCCCTGGCGGGCAGTGCCAGGGGTGCAACTGCTCGCGAACTTTGAAATCGGGAAGTTATTTTTACACGGCTACTAAAGCGGTCATCAACTTTCAAGAATGAAACACCAGCCCGACTCGCAATGAGCCGGGCTGGTTTGTTTATCCTTGCAGATTCACCTACCCGGAAACCCTCTGAATATTCGCCCCCAAGCCGCGTAGTTTCTCGTCCACGCGCTCGTAGCCGCGGTCAATCTGGCTGACGTTGCGAATGGTGGAGGTTCCGTCCGCGGCCAGGGCAGCCAGCAGGAGCGACATGCCGGCGCGGATGTCGGGGCTTTCCAGGTTCTCGCTGATAAGTTGACTGGGGCCCTGCACGAGACAGCGGTACGGGTCGCACAGGATAATGCGCGCACCCATGCCCACCAGTTTGTCGGTGAAGTACATGCGCCCGGAATACATCCAGTCATGGAAGAGCACGGATCCCGCGGCTTGCGTGGCAACCGTGATGGCGATGCTCATCAGGTCGGTCGGGAAGGCCGGCCAGACGTTGGTTTTGATTTCGGGGATGACCCCGCCCAAATCGGGGACAACCGTCAGGGACTGGTCCGGCGGGACGATCAAATCGTCGCCCTCCACCTGCCAGGTTACGCCCAACCGACGGAAGACTTGCGCGACCATTTCGAGGTAACGCACGCCCGCGTCCCGGATGCGTACCCCGCCGCGCGTCACCGCCGCCGCGCCGACCAGGCTGACAACCTCCAGATAATCGGGACCCACTGAAAACTCGCCGCCGTGGAGTTGATCCACCCCTTCGATATGCAGGGTATTCGAGCCGATGTTCTCGATGCGCGCGCCCAGGCGGTTCAGGAAGCGGCACAATTCCTGAATGTGCGGCTCGGAGGCCGCGTTGCGAATGACCGTGATGCCCGCGGCGCGCACCGCGGCCATGATCGTATTTTCAGTGGCGGTCACGCTGGCCTCATCCATCAAAATGTCCGCGCCTTTCAGTGCTTTCGCTTGGAACTCCAGCGTGCGGCCATAGTTCACCTGCGCGCCCAAAGTCTGCAAGGCCAGGATGTGCGTGTCCAGCCTGCGCCGCCCGATGACATCCCCGCCGGGCGGGGAAAGCCGCAATTCACCCGAGCGGGCGATCATCGGCCCGGCGAGCAGGATGGAGGCGCGAATGTTGCGGCAAAGGCCGGGGTCCAGGTCGGCCGGCCGGACCGTCCGCGCAGTGACGCGCCAGGAGTGGTCGCCCAAATCCTCCACTTGCACGCCCAGGCTTTCGATCAGGTGCCGCATGTCGCTCACGTCCCGAATGCGCGGCAGGTTGTGAAGCACAACCGGTTCCTCGGTCAACAGGCAGGCGGCCAGCAAAGGCAGGGCCGCATTTTTATTTCCGCCCGGCGTAACCTCCCCTCGCAGGGGAATACCGCCTTCGATGACAAATTTTTCCATGGGTTCTCCTGTGAAATCCCTGCCATTCTAAGGCAGTTTGACGGTTTCGCCAAGCGCATTACAAAATGCTTACATCCTATGAATCGCCAATTGTATGGAATATAATGAAGGCATGGAACCCGGTCTAGTCATCCCGCTGATCGTGGGCTGGATCGGCGGCTGGATGGTCAATTACCTGGCCGACGTTTTGCCAATCACACGACGCTTCAGCCAACCCGCCTGCCAACACTGCGATGCCGCCACCATGTGGCAGGATTATCTCTTTTTCCACGCCTGCCGTTCGTGCGGGAAACGGAGAAAACCAAGAACCTGGATCATTCCAGTGTTCCTGGCCGCAGTCAGTATTTACATTTGGATGTCGCCCCCGGCCCGCCTGGGATACGCGCTGGGACTGTTGATCCTGCTGTACTTTACGATGGACTTCGTGATAGACCTGGAACACCGCCTGATCCTGCACCCGACCAGCATCGTCGGTGCCCTGCTTGGACTTGGGGCGGGCGCGCTGCGCCAGGGGTTTATCTCCACGCTGGCGGGCGGACTGGCCGGCTTCGCCATCATGTTCCTCTTCTACCTGCTCGGAACCGTCTTCGCGCGGCTGCGCGCCCGGCGGATGCGGAAGGCGGGACTGGAGGCGGACGACGAGGAGGCGCTCGGTGCGGGCGACGTGATCCTGGCGGCCATCCTGGGCCTGTTCCTGGGTTGGCCGATGATCTGGTTCGGACTGCTGCTCGGCATCCTGCTGGGCGGCGCCATCAGTATTTTGCTCGTGCTGGGTTTGTTCGTGACCAGGCAGTATCAGCAAAAAGCGTGGATGGTTTTCATCCCTTATGGACCTTATTTTCTTCTCAGCGCGTTCATGCTGATCTACCTGCCAACATGGATCAAGGTTGTAGTACCTAAGTAGGATAGGACGATGATGAGTTTCAGTGTATGCCTACACTGAAACTGGAAGCCAACAACATGATAAAAAATAAATTCTCCATCTCCAAAAAAAGCCCGGCGCAAGCCATGGTTGAGTTTGCTTTGGTGCTGCCCATCCTGTTGCTGGTCATCTACGGCCTGCTCGAGGTGGGACGATTGATTTTCATTTACAGCAGCGTGGTGACAGCCGCGCGTTCCGCCGCCCGCTACGGCGCGACAACGGGAATACTTCCCGGAGAAATCGAGACAGACCCAGACGCCCTAAGGCGCTACAACGATTGTGCGGAGATGCGCGCCGCGGCCCAGCGGTCAGGATTCATCCAACGCATTCAGGATAACGATATCGCCATTGACTGGGATGAGGGAGAGGGATCTCCAAAGGGAACCGAGTATGAAGAACCTAAGCCTGTCGTGTTTGGCAGCCACATCAACGACTATTGCCCACCCGGCGGTTTACCAACTGACGGCAGTTTCAATGCAAGCAGTGATTGTATTGGTAACAATTGCCGCATCCGCGTCGAGGTAAGAACCCAGTATTCCCCCATCGTTCCGCTGGTGCCGCTGGAACCATTTGAAATCAGAAGTGTCAGCGCGCGCACCATCCTGGTCAGCGTGCCGATCGTGGTCGAAGCCGAGGGCGAGGAATGGGTTCCCGACCCGCCCCCGGGCCCTTTTACGAAGGTAAGCCCAGAAAACGGCGCGACGAATCAAGAAACATCGGTTGTTACCTTGACGTGGAGCGCGAGCAGCAATGCAACCTCGTATGAGGTCTGTTACGATACCACCGACGGTAACGCCTGCACCTGGGTTGACAATGGCTCATCCACGAGTAAACAAATAAGCAACCTGACGCCAGACACGACCTACCACTGGCACGTGCGCGCCCTGAATGTAGCCGGCACAACATACTCGAATAATGGCTCTACTGACTTCTGGTCATTCACCACAAGCGCCCTGCCCCCTCAACCCCCGGCTGCTTTTAATAAGTTAAACCCAAGTGACAACGCGACGACTCCAGGAACGTCGGTTACCCTGTCATGGCAGGCCAGCGCCGGCGCAGCATGGTATGAGGTCTGTTTCGATACCACCGCCAATAACGCCTGCTCCTCTTCCTGGGTCAACATCGGCTTATCCACGAGTCAACCAATAAGCGGCCTGGTACCCAGCACGACCTACTACTGGCACGTACGCGCCGTGAATATAGCCGACACAACATACTCGAATAATGGCTCTACTGACTTCTGGTACTTCACGACAGCCGCCCTGCCCCCCCCGGCCGATTTTAGTAAGTCAAGCCCAAGTGACCGCGCGACGACTCCAGGAACGTCGGTTACCCTGTCATGGCAGGCGAGCGCCGGCGCAGCATGGTATGAGGTCTGTTTCGATACCACCAACGCCTGCTCCTCCTGGACTGACAATGGCGCACTCACGAGTAAACAAATAAGCGGCCTGGCAGCCAGCACGACCTACTACTGGCACGTGCGCGCCGTGAATACAAGCGGCACAACCTACTCGAATGCCCCCCCCGATACCACCTTCTGGTCCTTCACGACAGCCGCCCCGGCCGCTTTTAATAAGTTAAGCCCAGTTGACGACGCGAAGGACCTGGAATATCCACTTACTACCCTGACATGGGAGCCGAGCGCCGGCGCAGCATGGTATGAGATTTGTTACGACAACGTCAACGATAATGCCTGCGCCAGCGACAACAATTGGATCAATGTTGCAAACAGCACATCTTATCAAGCAAGCACATCCCAAAACACTAACTACGACTGGCACGTGCGCGCCGTGAACATAAGCGGCACAACCTACTCGAATGGCAACGACCCTGCCGCCTTCTGGTCCTTCACGACATCGGCTTCCACCTGCTTCACAAAAGCCGATCCGCTAAGTTTCGCCCCTGCGCCAGGCTCCACAAAAGGCTTCTGGACAACAATTTACAACAAGAGCGGCTTTTCCATCACCATGTCGAACATCACCATTACCTGGGACAAATCCGACCCCAACCAGAAAATTGAATATCTTCTGTTTGGTGCAATCAGAATAGATATAGTTTCTGGCGACCAAAATAAATCGCCAGTTACCCTGTCGAATGTCAACATTCTTATTCCGGCTAACGGGAGCGTACCACTTGAGGTTCACTTTCAGGACCCATATCAAGATGGCAGTACCACAACCGAAGAGATCGTTGTTAA
>CAYJLS010000183.1:0-7320 GCA_964371065.1 uncultured Anaerolineaceae bacterium
CCTTTCACTCATCCTCCCCCGACTCCTCCCACAATTCCCCCCTCCGTCAATTTTCGCAGATCGTTCAGTGCGGCATCAATTTCCGCGACTGTCACAAGGCGCTCTTCATCGCGATGTTTTAACGCGCCTGCCCTGGCCTTCTCCATTGCCAGTTCGCGAATGGACGCGTTCTTCGCCAACGCCTCTTTCACCAACGCCGCGCCCTGGGCGTAACCGATCACGGGATTCAGCGCCGTCACAATGATGGCATTCTTCGCCAGCCAGCCCTCGGCCTTTTCGCGGTTGGCCGTCACGCCGCGCACCGCCCGTTCCGTGAACGCGTTCACCGCGCCGATCATCACCTGCATCATCTCGAACAGGTTGTGCGCCAGGACGGGCATCATCACGTTCAGTTCCAACTGTCCCGCCTGCGCGGCCAGCGCCACCGCCGTGTCACAGCCGATCACATGGAACATGGCCTGGTCGAGCATCTCGGCCATCACCGGGTTCACCTTGCCGGGCATGATTGACGAACCCGGTTGAACGGCGGGAAGCCGAATTTCGTCGAGGCCGGTCGAAGGTCCAGAGGAAAGGAGGCGGAAATCGTTCGCGATGCGGATGAGAGTCAATGCCAGCGTCCGCATCGAAGCGGAAAAGTCCACCGCGTCGGCCATGGATTGCATTGATTCAAACAGATTATCGGACTCGACGAGATGCAGGCCGGTCAACCCGGACAGTTTCTTCACCATCCGCGCGTGATACTCGGGGTGGGCGTTCAAACCGGACCCTGTGGCGGTCCCGCCGATTCCCAGGCGACTCAGCCCCTCAGCCGCGCGTCGGACGCGTTCCGCGTCACGTTCCACGGCCTTCGCGTACGCGCCGAATTCCTGGCCCAGTCGCACAGGCACCGCGTCCTGCAAATGCGTGCGGCCTGACTTGACGATGTCGTCGAACTCGCGTGCTTTATCTTCCAGCGCGGACTGCAAATTTTTCAGCGCGGTCAGCAACTCGTCCAGCCGCCACAACGCGCCGAGGCGGATGGCGGTCGGGATGACATCGTTCGTAGACTGCGCCATGTTGACGTGGTCGTTCGGGTGGACGTAATACTCGCCGAGTGCGCCGCCCAAAATTTGCGTGGCGCGATTGGCGATGACTTCGTTGGCGTTCATATTGTGACTCGTCCCCGCGCCAGCCTGGAAGGGATCCACAACAAACTGGTCATCCCATTTCCCGTCCATCACTTCCTGCGCGGCCTGTGCAATGGACTCGGATAATTGTTTCGCGGAGAAATGTCTGCGGTCCACCTCGCGGTCGTTGAACAGACCAAGATCATCGTTCACCAACGCCGCCGCCCGCTTGACCGCCGCCACCGACCAAATGAAGGCCCGCCACGGACGCAACCCGCTGATGGGGAAATTGTCCACCGCGCGCTGGGTCTGCGCGCCGAACAAGGCCGAGGCGGGGACCAGCACCTCACCCAGGGAATCTTTTTCTTTGCGGAAGTTTTTTGTGTCCATGGCTTCTCCACGTTACTGTCGTGATTCCCTTTTAGCATACCCCAAATTTATAAGAGAGCAATGAAAAAAATGTAGAACAATTTGGCAAATTGTTCTACAAAAATCGTCGGGGCAGATATTTCACTGCCCCGACTTGTGAGTTCGTAAATTATTTAACTTTCCTCACCAACCACTTATCTCCGTCATTGCGAGGGTGTTCTTCCCGAAGCAATCCCCCGTTCGGCGAGGAGATTGCTTCGTCGGGGAGAGCACCCTCCTCGCAATGACGAAACTACGGGAAGTTATTTATTTACAGACCCTAAGGAGGAGAGACGCGTGGCGGATCTATGCCAGCATTTCCACCTTCGGCAGTTGCATCATCGCGGCGGCCACCGCTTCGGCGGGATACTCGTAATCTTCGAGTTCGCCGTGCAGGTACTTCTCGTACGCGCCCAGGTCGAAGTTGCCGTGACCCGACAGGTTGAACAGGATGACGCGTTTCTCGCCCTTCGCTTTGGCATCCAGCGCCTCGTCAATCGCCGTGCGGATGGCGTGCGCCGACTCGGGCGCGGGGACGATGCCCTCCGCTTTCGCGAATTGGACGGCGGCCTCGAACGTCGCTTTCTGTGGGACGGCGGTTGACTCGATCAGACCCGCGTCGCAAAACGCTGACAGACTGGGAGCCATGCCGTGGTAGCGCAGTCCGCCCGCGTGGATGGACGGCGGGACGAAGGAATGCCCAAGTGTGTACATCTTGACCACGGGCGCCATCTTGGCCGAGTCACCGTAATCGAAGGTGTACACTCCCTTCGTCAGGGACGGGGTGGCCGTCGGTTCGACGGCGACGAGGCGCGTGCGCTGTCCGTTCTTCAGATTTTCGCGCAGGAACGGGTAGGCGATGCCCGCGAAGTTCGATCCGCCACCGACACAGCCGATGACCACATCGGGATATTCACCTGCCATGTCCATCTGCATGAGGGACTCCTCGCCGATCACGGACTGGTGCATCAGCACATGGTTCAGCACCGAGCCGAGGCTGTACTTCTTCGCGCCGCCCGACGTGGCCGCTACTTCCACCGCCTCCGAGATGGCGATGCCCAGCGAGCCGGGGCTGGACGGATCATCGGCCAGCACGGATCGTCCGTAGTTCGTGCGGTCGGTGGGACTGGCGTACACATCCGCGCCGTAGGTTTCCATCAGCACGCGGCGATACGGCTTCTGCTGGTACGAGACCTTGACCATGTACACTTCGAGGTCGAGGTCGAAGAAACTGCAAGCCATCGCCAGCGCCGAGCCCCACTGACCCGCGCCGGTTTCGGTGGTGAGAGCTTTTGTCCCCGCGGCTTTGTTGTAGAAGGCCTGTGGGATGGCCGTGTTCGGTTTGTGACTTCCGGCAGGCGAAACACCTTCGTATTTGTAGTAGATGTGCGCGGGTGTGCCGAGCGCCTTCTCCAATCGGCGGGCGCGGATCAATGGGGTGGGACGATATAACATGTAAATCTCGCGCACCTCTTCGGGAATCTGAATGTAACGCTCGGTGGAAATCTCCTGTAGGATCAAGTCCATCGGAAACAGCACCGACAGAAAGTCTGGTGTGACCGGCTCCAGCGTGCCAGGATGCAGGACGGGTGTCGGCGCGAGGGGACTGTCCGCCTGGATGTTGTACCAATTCTTCGGTAGGTCAGTCTCGTTCAGGATAAAGCGGGTTTGGTCAGACATGGGAAACTCCTTTTTGGTAATTGGTGAGTGGTAATTGGTCCCACGGGGATGCTTCGCGATAATTGGCGATCAGCGATTGGCAGTTCCCTTCAAGGCGGATGAAAAGTGATAACGAATAACATGGCTACTCCTTTGTGCTCAGCAAAAAACACCGGCGATATTGTTGGCAAGCGCCTGTTCACTAATGGACTGGCTGTGCAACAATCCCATTTTTTCGTAGACTTCTTCGAGCGTCTGCTGGGCTTCGAACTTCGCTTTGACCGTGCCGCTGTAGAGGATTTCCATCAGCATTCTTGGCTGGGCGATCAATTCGACACGACGGGCGCGCAGTGGGGCGAGATAGGCGTTGAGCGATTCGGCAAGCAAGTGTTTGACTTCCACGTCCCCGACCTTGCCCGCCTCGTAACGCCTCTTGAGTTCAGACAGTTCATCCTTATCGGCGTGAAAAATATCCAGCAGGGCAAAGACCGGGTTGCCGTCCACGTGGCCGGGATCGTCGGGATGGAGGCGGGTCGGGTCGGTGTACATGCCCATCACCTTGTGCGCGGTCTCTTCGGGCGAGTCCTTCAAGAAGATGGCATTGCCATACGAGGTGTGCATGGTGCGATTGTCGGTGCCGGGCAGACGCGGCGCGTCAGAGAGTTGGGCGCGCGGCTCGGGGAAAGTCCGCCCAAAGGTCCGGTTGAAGCGGCGTGCCAGTTCGCGTGCCAGTTCGATGTGCGGAAGCTGGTCCTCGCCGACGGGCACGACCTTCGCCTTGTAAAGCAAAATGTCCGCGGCCTGCAAGACGGGATAAGTGAGCAGTCCCGATGAAGGCTGGAGGTTGAGTTCGCGCGCCTGATCCTTGTAGGTGGGGACGCGCTCCAACCGCGCGACGGTGGTCAACATTCCGAGCAGGAGCGCGAGTTGCGCGTGCTCGGGAATGATGGACTGCAAAACGATGGTGGCGCGGTTCGGGTCAATGCCTGCCGCGAGCCAGTCAGCCAACATGTTGATAATGTTGTCCTGCAAATGTTCGGGGCGATAGTTCGTGGTCAGCACGTGCAGGTCGGCCACGAGGAAAAAACACTCGTTGGAATCCTGCAACTGCGCCCACGTTTCCAGCGTCCCAACGAGGTGACCGATGTGACGCGGCCCGGTGGGGCGATGACCGGTGAGGATGCGTGGTTTTTTCATGACTGGCTCCTATTGCAAGGATGAAAGATGAAAGATGAAGAGCGCGGCACTCAAGGAATGAATGTAGGCGCGAAGGTCTCTTCCGCGAACTCGGTCTGTTGCGCCGTGATGACTTCATCCGCAGACAGGGAGCGATCTTCGAGCGGAACCGCTTCCGTGGCTTGCATAATGGCTTGCTGTTCGTTCTGACTGGTGATGTTCATTTTGTGCTCCTTTTTTTCATGTTCAGATTAAACAAAAACATCCGTCCCAATCATGGGACGGACGTGGAATCCGTGGTGCCACCCAAGTTAAGCTGGTTTGTATTTAACAAAAATCCCGTTGTGATGCAACGGGAAAAGCCAGCTTCACTCTGTTAGTCAGCTAGCCTGATAGTCGAATAGTCTTATTGTCGACGCGTTCAAACCAAGTGACCTCGCCGTGATAACGGTGGCGACTTCCGGCTCGGGATACTCTCAACCTGACTAGCAGACTAACCGACTATCAGACTAATTTCGCCCGGCAACTCGGAGGTCCATTCGGCGCTGTCGTTTCGGGCAGGACTTCCACCAACCGCCTGCTCTCTGAACCGTCGTACCGCGCGTACTCGTCCTCGTCAATGTTTTTGTTGGGCGGAATTATATGCAGGAATTGGAGAATGTCAATGGGGATTTGCGGTCAGGTCGGAGACCTTTGTATATTAGCCCCGACATTTGATGATACTGTTGGCGAACCCTAACATGGCGCAAGGGCAAGAACGGCGAAAGCCGATGTGCGTGTCTTGGCGGGCTGGATACCGTTGAGCCAATCATCTAAACGGACAAGGTTCATAGCCACCGCCGAGATGATATTTTGCAAATGCGTTTTCGCCTGTCCGATGTAACGCGAAGAACGCAAGCCATAAGTTCGCGTACCTTGCGAAATTGTGCCTTCTACGCCTGCGCGCTTTTTGTAGAGTTGTTTGAATTCATCCGTTTTTTGCCGTATGCGCGCTTGTTGCAAGGCTTGATACTGTTTCTGGGCGCGTAGTTTCAATGCGCGAGGACCGTTTTGAGAGCGAGTGCAATTATTTCGGCAAGAACACTGCTGGCAATCTTCGGGTGCGAACCGAACATGAACAACCGAATTATTGAATAAGTCGTGACTTTCGGACCAAATTTGACTTTTTTGTTCTTGCGGACAGATGGCAAAATGTTGTTCCCAATCTATCTGAAAGCAAGCCACATCAAAACCTGTTTTGGCACGCCCCTGCCAGGTAGTATCCAAGGATACAGGACCGATCAGGTCAACGTCATGGGTCTCTTGGCTGGTGACAATCAAATCGGCGTCAACATAGCCAGCATCCAGAAAATGCTCGCGCGGTAACAAATTCTTGGCAGACAAACTTGCATGAATTTTTTTCGTTACCGAAATATCAGGCGTCGTGGAAGGAGTTGTTTCTACATTGGTAATCAGAGCGGGCAGTTTTTCATCACAGGTCTCCGTCAGATGGACCTTGTATCCAGTCCATCCGGTTTGTCTTTTTTGGCTGTAACGCGCCTCTGGATCGTAGGGAGACCGAATTAAAAGGGCTCCCGGGGGCAAATTCCCCGATTCGCGCCAGCAAATCTGCCCTTCCTTCATGTAATATTGCTGTACCCAGACACGCCGCAGGATTTCAACCGCTTCCTGGTCACGGATTTCTTCAGGAGTATTTTCTGAGTAGATGATTTCCAATAGTTTGGACCCATCTGCGCCGATCGCCGCACCCAACTCGGCGCGTTCTATTTCAGATTTCGGCAAACGATAGGCTTCAAAACGAACCGGATATTTCTTGTGCCAGTCTGGAGGAACTTGTTGCCGTGTCCAATCTGGATCAACCGAGGATATGGCATTCAACGCGTGGCGCAATGTTTCTCCTACCATTTCCAGGCGGTTCAAATCGCGCACCGCAGACAATACATGCGTTGAATCACTACGTTGACGACCTCGCTTTTTCAACATTCCTTTCGCTTCGCACACCTGCAACAACTCGTTCAACAATTGCTGTTCGAGACCGCCTTCTATCAATCGTTGACGAAACTCACTGAGAATGGAATAATCAAATCCAGCATAGGTCAACTCCAGACCCAGCGCATATTTCCAGTCAATTCGGCCTCGTACAGATTCGGCTGTTTGGCGGTCACTCAATCCTTCCATGAACTGAAAGACCGTAACTAGCGCAAGCAAGCCTGGCGCTTCTCCTGGTTGACCTACTTTTGAAAACAACTCCTTGAACCTGTCGTCCTGATACAAAACGCCCAACACATCACGTAGTTTCATGTAGGGATTGCCTTTGGGAAATGCGGCGCGAGCCACACGGATTGTTTCTTCGGGTATGCTCAGGTCGCTTCGAGTTTGAACGGTCATGGCACCTCTCCTATTTGAGTTGTTCCGTTCATTATAGCAAGTACGCTGTTGGATAGTTCGCCAACAGTATCATTTGATGTCGGCGGCGGGTTTCCAGAGCAGACAACGCCCCTTGGACAGGATTCATCCCAATCGCGCGCCCTCATCTACAACATACCGCTCGTCTGGCGCATTTCCCCATTTCGATTCGCGTTCGCGACGCTGACGACCCACACGGGGAGGGATTCGGTTTCGAGGTGCGGACGCGACGCTGACGACCCGCACGGGGATAAATCCGCCGTGCTCAGATACAAAGTCCTTGCAAACTCACTTGCCCTAACCGTCATTTCTTTGTATACTGAATTCAACCGCCGACCACCCACCCAAGCGAGGGACACCATGAACGCTCCCAGCGTTTTCATCAGTTACAGTCAGGTCTCCGCTGACCAATTCATCGTCGCGGCGTTGACCTGGTTCGGCGACCCCCGACCCGACCGCAGGTTCTCCGTGGGACAAGAATCAGAAGGATTACTGTAATAATTTGTCTATGAGAGTGTCTGAAAACTAGCCAAAACAGAGGAAGTCGGGCAAACTTGCAGGATGA